>CAVCDC010000110.1:0-8051 GCA_963600865.1 Firmicutes bacterium CAG:103 | reverse complement strand
GAAAGATTGACGTGATTTATATCGACCCGCCTTACAACACGGGCAACAGGGATTTTGTCTACAACGACTCGTATGTAGACCGTGAGGACGGCTATCGACACTCCAAGTGGCTGTCGTTTATGAATAAAAGACTACTGATAGCCAAGCAGTTACTCTCGCGGGGGGGGTAATTTTTATCTCTATTGATGATAATGAACAGGCAAACCTCAAAATACTTTGCGATGAAGTTTTTGGGGAAAGAAACTTTTTAGGTCAGTTAGTTCTAAAGACAGCAACTGATAACAATCCATCTCAGATTAACGTAGAGCATGAATATATGCTTTGCTTTTGCATGAACAAAAGTGTCCAATCCAATTGGAAGAGACAAAGCAAAGCCTCAAAAATGATAATCAAAAAACATAAAGAGTTATGCTCGATTTACGATGACAACGAAACCATTCAGAAAGAATTAAGAAAATGGATAAGGGCAAACAAAGCTTTGTTACCACAGGTTGCCCACTACAATAATGTAGATTCTAAAGGCGTTTACAGCTCTTCAAGCAACTCGTCCAACCCCCATCCTGGTGGATATGATTATGATCTAATTCATCCTTTGACAGGAAGACCTTGCCCTAAGCCACAAAACGGATGGAGATGGCCTTATTCAACTTTTGCAAAATATGATAACATTGGAGAAATTGAATGGGGAAAGGATGAGACTACACAGCCACATATAAAAAAGCGAATAGAGACAAGTACTGAGTATCTTCGAACTCTTATTTATGAAGATAATCGCGGGACGACCAAGGAACTTTCTGATATGTTCGATGGGAAAAAAGTATTTGACAATCCCAAGCCATATAAAGTACTATCAAGAATATTAGATTTTTCTTCGTCCAAAGACTCTACTATCCTCGACTTCTTCGCCGGCTCCGGCACCACCCTACACGCCACAATGCAGCTCAACGCCGAAGACGGCGGACACCGCAAGTGCATCCTCGTGACCAACAACGAGAACGGCATCTGCGAGAACGTTACCTACGAGCGCAACAAGCGGGTAATCAACGGCTACATTACGCCCAAGGGCGATGAGGTGGAGGGCTTGCACGCCAACAACCTGCGCTATTACCGCACGGCGTTCGTTTCTCGCGACAAGACCGTGAAGAATATGCGCGAACTGGTGCGCCTCGCCACCGACATGCTCTGCGTGCGCAACGACGTGTACACCGAGGCGCAGTTCCTTGGCAAGGACTTCAACCGCAACATCCTGCGCTATTTCAGCGACGGAAAAGAGAAGCGCATGCTCGTGATCTATGACGAGCGCGCCATAATACCCCTTGTGCAGCTCATGGCACGCCAGCCCTTCGACGGCACGAAGACAATGGTCTACGTGTTCTCCCCGAGCAGCGACCCCTATACCGACGACTTCGAGGACGTGGCGGAGCGCGTGACGCTCTGCGCCCTGCCCTCAGCCATATACGAGGCATACAAGCGCGTGCTGCCCAAGCGCAAGCCGCAGTATCTGCAAGAGGCCCTGCGGGAGATAGAACAGCAAGCGGCGGAGCGACAGGCCGCCGACGGACAGACCACACTCAACTTTGACGACAACGAGGAAGGAGGCGAAGCATGAAACAGATAAAATACCAGCAAAAGGCGGTGAACGAACTGGTGGAGAAGACCATCGGGCTGCTGAAACTCTCAGGCACACGCCACACGCTCGTCTTCCAGGCACCCACGGGAGCGGGCAAGACCGTGATGGCGTCGGAAATGCTCTTGCGGCTCAACACGGAACTGGCGCAGAGAGCCGACGCACCGTGTCAAGAGGTGGCTTACATCTGGGTGGCGCCAAACAGACTGCACGAGCAGAGCTACTTCAAGATGAAGACCTATTTCACCGAGACGCAGGAACTGCGCCCCGTGGTGTTCGACGACATGGACCACTCCGCCGGCAGCTATATCCACCCGGGCGAGATACTCTTCGTGAACTGGGAGAGCATCATCAAGGACAACGCCGTTATGACACGCGACACCGAGCAGGGTGCTTCGCTCTACGACATGACCACACGCACGCAGCAGGAACACGAGATACCCATCGTGATGATAATCGACGAGGAACACATGTTCGGCGGACGACAGGCGAAGAAATCGGAAAAGGTGTTGCAGAACATCCAACCCAAACTGGAGATACGCATCTCCGCCACGCCCATAACGAGCAACCCCGAAGAGAAGGTTACGGTACACCGCCAGCACGTCATCGAAGAGCAGATGATCAAGGAGGGCGTGGTGATAAACCCCGCGCTCGACTTCACCGACCCCAACGCGTCGCTCAACCAGCACCTCATCAGTCTGGCACTGAAGAAACGCGAGGAACTGGCGGAAGCCTACCGCCGGCTGGGCGTGAACATCAATCCGCTGCTGCTCATACAGCTGCCCAACGACGGTTCGGAGCGTATGGAGGGCGACGACGCCTCGATAAAAGAAGAGGTGGTGGAATACCTCAACGTGATAAAGGGCATAAACACCGCCAACGGACGGCTCGCCGTGTGGCTGAGCGGAGAGAAGGAGAACGTGGAGGGGCTGGAAGCCCCCGGCAACCTAACCGAGGTGCTGCTCTTCAAGCAAGCCATAGCCTTGGGGTGGGACTGTCCGCGCGCCGCCGTGCTCCTCATCTTCCGCAAGATAGAGAGCTTCACGTTCGGCGCGCAGACTGTGGGGCGCATACTGCGCATGCCCGAGCAGCGTTTCTATGAGGACGACCGCCTGAACAAAGGCTACGTGTACACCAACATCAGCCAAAACTACGTGAAGATAGAACCCGACGACATGGACTATCTATCCTCCTATCACGCCGTGCGCCGCGAGAACCTGTGCAACGTCACGCTCCTGTCGGAGTACTGCGAGCGTCCCGCCACGTCGCGCAAGCGTTTGGGCAGTGACTTCAAGGCGCACCTCGTAAGGGTTTTCGAGGACATGTTCCAAGTGAACAACGTGCAGCCGTCGCTCTTCACGCTCGAAGAACTCTACGGCGACGAGCCTCTGCCCGACGCCGACCACCAGAGTCAGGCCTACAAGAACCGCATGGCAGTGGCGGACAAGATAGAGTTCAAGGTGGCGAGCATCGGTATCGAAATCATCGAAGACCTCGACATCACGGGCGAGGTGGGACAGTCGATGGAGGCGAGCAAGGCGAAATACGTGCGCACGATGCAGGAGCTGAACACCGCCTTCTACGCTTTCTGCGCAAAGATGATAGGCTCGAAGTTTGAGAAAGTGAGCGTGGCTACGCTGGCTTCCGTATTGAAAGAAGTAATGGAAGAACTCTTCGAGGTGTTTGAGACGGACGCGGTGAAAGTGATACTCTACCACAAGAACCGGCCGCGCTTTGCCGATATCATCACAAAAGCCCTCGACCGCTACCTTAGGGTTCTCACCGAGAGGCAGAAGGAGAAGTCGGAGAAATCATACGTGAAATACGACTGGGAGGTGCCGACAGACCGCCTGTATAAGGAAGACACCAACGAGGTGCGCGAGGACGCGAAGAACCACGCCCTCATGCCATTCGTGCGGCTGAAGAACGCCTCCACGCCGGAACAGGAGTTTGAGCGGTATCTCGAAGCCCACACCGAATACATCGACTGGTGGTACAAGAACGGCGACGCAGGAAAGCAGCACTACGCCATAAGCTACGTAGGGGAAGACGGCGATAAGTCGCTGTTCTATGTGGACTTTGTGATAAGAATGAAGAACGGACAGATTTTCCTCTTTGACACCAAAACGTGCGGCAGCGACAAAGACGGGGCGTGCAAGCACAACGCCCTGATAGACTACATCAACGCGGAGGAAAACAGGGGCAAGCGTCTGAAAGGCGGCGTGCTCATCCGTCAAGGCGAGAACTGGAAGTATTCGCCCATGAAGGTGGACAACATCACCGACATCACCAACTGGGATTGTTTTTACCCATCTGACTATAAAGACTGACAACTATGGTTAAAGGACTGGACGGGAAATTTCTGAACTACGGTATCAGACAAGACGACCTCATGCTCATCAGCACGCTGTGCGAAAAGCACGGCATAGACTTTGAGTGGCTGAAAGAGGAAATACTGCGAAAATACCATGCTATGCGCGTGGAGAAACTGGAAATGACGGACCTTGACGTGCAAGGCATCGTGGGTGATGCCATTGCCATGATAAAAGACGGAGGACACGGAGCATGATTATACGGCGGATAAAGATTTCCAACTACAAGACGTATCTGTCGCTCGACCTCGACCTGTCGGTGAAGCCCGACCAGCCGATTATCCTTATCGGTGGTATGAACGGCGGCGGAAAGACAACGTTGTTTGAAGCCATCTGCGGCGCGCTATACGGACTGAAGATAAAGGACAAGCAGCACTTTGTGGAACTGCTCAACAATGGCGCCGTGGGCAAGGTGCAGCCGCAGATAGTGCTCGAACTGTCGTTTGAGGGCATGGTGCTGGGGCAGACCCAACGCTATATGCTCCGCCGCACGTATGCCCTCAACCCAAGCGACAAACCTGTGGAGAGCGTGATGCTCAACATGAACGGCAACACCTTCGTCTACGGCACTGCCATGCCGCTGCAACAGCGCGCAATGGCGGAGCAGCAGGTGAGCAAGATTATCAAGGCGAACCTGCCGCAGGAGTTGTCGAAATACTTCCTCTTCGACGCCATGCAGTCGAGCGACTTGCTCAAGGAGAATGTGTTTGCACAAATCATCAAGGACAACATTCAGAACGTGATGGGCTTCAACAAGTATCTGCAACTGAAAGACGCAAGCGAACATCTGCAACAAGAGTGGGCCGGACGCCGGCTCGAAGCGCAGAAAGAGGCGGAGGAATACAACGCCCTCTGCGAACAGCGCACGCAGATGATAAGGGAACAGGAGAACAACACCGCCCGACAGGACAGTGTATACAAATATCTTGTGTCCATTCAGGAGGAATATGACGCAGCGAAAGAAGGGGCAAAGACTTCTGCCGAGACAACGAGGAAGATCGACGCGTTGGAAGCCAACGTGAAAGAAACGGAAGACATGGCGCACCTATACAACGAAAAGGTTAAGACGGTGGTGGACTTATTGGAAACAAACCTCTTCTTCCCTCGTCTTGCCGCTGGCATCACCAACGAGGTGAACGAAATAATCCGCCAAAAGGACGCGCTGAAACAGGAACGACAAGGGGTGCTCACCATGGAACAGTTGCAGGACGTGACGGAGAAAATACTGAACTTCCTCAAAGGAAAGGCTCTCTGCCCTTCGACAGTGGACGGCGCGCAAATCGTGTCGTATCTGAAAAACCAACAGGAAACGCTGCAACGTAAGGACGAATACGCTTTTCTTGACGATTCGGAGTTTGACGCCTTAAAGGGGTTGCTCAACAGCAATTCCATAAACGAGTTTGTGACGCTGAACGATATGCGCTACAACCTTGAAAAGCGGCTCGAGAACTTCGACAACCAAAAGAAGCAGATTGACATACTGAGCAGAAGCCTTGTTGGAGGCAACGCGGAAATCATCAAGGCGTATGAGGAGAACAGTCAGACGCTCGACGACCTGAAACGTGAATACGACGAGCGGAAAACCGCAATAGAGAAGTTGGAGCGCAAGATACACCAGTATGACATTCAGATTCAGCAGGAGCCGGACGTGAAATTTGATACGCTCGTGAAGCTAAAGCCGTTCTTTGAAGACGTGGCGAACTCGCTTCTCCGCCGCAAGAAGCAGCGCATCGAGGAGGAGATGAAAGAACAACTCAACAAGTTGCTCATTTCATACAAAGGCTGCATAGCCCGCGTGGAGTTGAGCGACTCCATGCAGAACTTCACCATTCGCCTCTACCACAAGGCAGGAAACGAGATTTCGCTCAACCAGCTCAATGCCGCTTCAAAGCAGATTTTTATCCAAGTGTTGCTGAAGGTCTTGAGAAATCTTGGCGACTATAACCCGCCCGTGATGATAGACACGGTGATGGGCGTGCTCGACGAGGAGAGCCGCGACGTGCTGATGGAGGAATATTTCCCTGGGCTTTCGGAGCAGACCATCCTTCTCTGCACAACGTCGGAAATCCGTAAGGACAAGGATTATCCAAAACTGGAAGGTTTCATCTCACAGACTTACACGCTGGTAAGAGACGTAGAACTGCAAAGCACGCATGTGGAAGACGGATATTTTGGTACATTGTTAAACGATTGATTGACGCGTATGGAAGTAGCATTGGAAAATATCAGACAGGCTGAGGGATTGGCAGAGGACATTACTCCGCTGAAAGAGAAACTGGAGCAACGCTTCAACCTTTCGCGTCAGCTTGACGGCGAGAAACAATATGTGTTTACGCTCAACAAGGTGATGCGACTCTGCCTTATTGCAAGCCTTAGTCAGGCGGACAAGCGTGACATAAGCGATTTGAAGGACATCCAGTTGTCGAAGAACAGTATGCGCATCATGCCGAGCTTCTTTACCAAGGACAACAAAAAGTCGTTGTTTTCGGCATTGCTGAAACTGCGGTATAAGGACTGCGATGTGAACTGGCACGACAACGCCACGGTGGGCAAGGTCGTGGCAAAGGAGATGTACAGAGGTATAACATATCTCTCGAATGAGGAAAACCTCAATTCGTTTCTCTTTTCGGAGAACAACAGCCGGCGTTCCTCAAACTCTATCCCTGCGTTGGAACTTCTCATCGGCGACTATGGCGACGACATGGACGCCACACTCAACATGAACGGACGTGCAGTGCCCAACTCGCAAGTGCTTGTGGCGGGGGCTACCGGTTCGGGAAAGACGAACCTTCTTGCTGTTCTCATCCAACAGATGCGCACGCTATCCACCGACACACCATATCCGGTGAATTTCCTTTTGTTCGACTACAAGGGAGAGTTTTCTGACCCTGCCAATTCCAACTGGCTGACGCTGTTTGACACTGACCGATCCTGTATTCTCGACCCTGTGGAGAGTCCGCTGCCGTTTACGCCCTTCAAGGATTTTACTAACCGCAGCATCAACGAGATAAACCTCTACTCCACGGAGTTGGCTAATGCTCTCTGTGCCATTGAGCGTGCCAGCATCAGCGCAAACATGAGCAACCGTTTGAGCGAAGCCATTGTCGACGCCTACAAGAAAACGCAAGGCAAGCCTGTAACCTTTGAACTCATACTCCACCACTATCAGGCGAAAATGGCGAAACCGGATAAGGACGACAGTGTAACCTCGGTTCTCAAGCAGTTGGTCCGTAATCATCTGTTCTCCAACACGGACAAGGTAAACCTTGTGGAAGAATGTTACATCATCAAGATGGACGCTTTCCCGAAAGACGGTCCGATAGCAAAGGCAATCGTGTACTTTGTCATTTCAAAGCTCAACAACATATACGAGAAACTGCCAAAACAGGCCGTGAACGAGGACTATGTGCAGATTCGCCATTTCACCATTATCGATGAAGCCCATTATATGCTCGACTTCGACAATCATCCGCTGCGCAACCTCATTGCGGTGGGCAGAAACAAGGGATTGAGCATTATCCTTGCCACGCAGAACATGGATAGTTTCAAGAGCAAGCATTTCGATTTCTATGCCAACGCACAATATCCGCTGATAATGAAACAGCAGAGCATCACGGACGGCATAATAAAGGACTTGTTTGGTGTGTCGGGCAGGGAATTCCAAGAAATCAAACAAGAAATAGCAAGTCTACAAAAGGGAGAACTCATCATCAAGGACAACATGATGGCAGCCTTGGGATTAGGCGGCAAGCCGTACAAGAAAATCAAGGTGACTCATTTGATATAAGGTATAGGAATAGATGGTTTTCGTCTTTTCCTCACAATAATCTCGCTCATATCTTTGCTCACAAAAAGCAAGATATGAGCGACTTTTCTTTTACAGACAATTCTTTCACCGTCCGCCGCATACCGAACACGCACTATTCGGCGGCATTCTCGCCCAAGACGGGCGAGGTGTTCAAGGAGGAACACGACGTGGCGCCGGTGTGGATCAGCGACCGGATGCAGTATGTGCCGTGGGGCGCAGACAACCAGATGCCGTATAATATCAT
>CAVCDC010000109.1:0-8057 GCA_963600865.1 Firmicutes bacterium CAG:103 | reverse complement strand
CCGACCGCAAGAACGACGAGGTGACACCTTGGATCGAGGCATTTGTCAATGCACGTCAGTGGATTGAAGAAAGAATGAAATAAAAATATTGTAAAATATGTTAGTACGTGGCATAGTCATCCTTAGGGTGGCTATGCCATGACTTTTTTATGCCTCCGACAGGCAAGTTGCGTACAGGTGTGTGAGATTGTGTTGAAAAAAATCAGTAATCGCTTGTGAGATATGGAATAAATAACTAATTTTGCAATTGGATAAAGTAAAAGAATAAGCTAATTACTAACTTACTAAAACAATCGACGATGTTAGCGGCACAGAGAAGGGAAAAAATACTCGAACTCATACAGGAGGACGGGCATGCTAAGGTTTTGGAGTTGAGCAAACTGTTCAAGGTGACAGAAGTGACAATCCGTCAGGATCTTGAGAAGATGGAGAAGCAGGGACTCATTGTGAGGGAACACGGTGGTGCCTGTCTTAGCGATGCTGGCCTTAACGTGAAAGACTTGACGCTGATGAACCAGAATCATCTGGAAGCGAAGAAGGCGATAGCACGTAAGGCTCTGTCGTTTATCCATGATGGTGAAACCATTATCCTTGACTCCGGTTCTACCACTACCGAGATAGCCAAACTCATGACGGGATTTACAAACCTTACTGTCATTACCAATGCCATCAACATCGCCTTGATACTCGGTAGTATGTCTGGTATTAACCTGAATGTGACGGGGGGAGAGTTCAAGAGTCCCACATTGTCCCTTACCGGTCTGAAAGCTGCCAACTACTTAGAGAATATTCATGCTGATAAGGTATTCCTTGCTACGGCTGGCATCAATCTGAAAACGGGACTAACCTATCCCAGTATCAGCGACCTTGTCGTAAAAAAGACAATGATTGACGTCTCTGACAAAGTATATCTTGTTGCTGACTCTTCCAAGATAGGAACAAGCTCGTTTGCCAGTCTCGGTGCCCTCTCGCTTGTCGACCATATCATTACCGATTCTAACATTACTCCAGAGGACGAGGCTGTGTTCAAAAAGTATGATGTGAAATACACCATCGCACAACTCTGATGTCATCAAGATGAAGGATATAAGGATGTGATAGGGGGAAGAGAAAGCAGACCGTCGGGCAAGAAGTATAGGGTAGATGGTACAAGAAGTATAGGATAGGGGGTATAGGAAGTATAGGATAGATGGTATAGGAAGTATAGGATAGGAGGTGCAAGCACTTATAGTGACTGAGGGTGTCGACGGTAGTCAGCAGGTCTGCTGACTATGCTCAGCAAGTCTGCCGACTCCCGTCAGCAGAGCTGCTGAGCGTAGTCGACAGACTTGCATAGTTTGTTTCCTTCACCCTTTTTTGTGTGAAGGCTTATTGATATTGTCAATCTTCGTCTTTGTCATTGTGTACATAGAGATCCCATCCGAGATAGTTCTCTATCGCATCTTTCAGGATGTCTGCAACATCGCTGCGTACGAGTGCGACATGGTGCTCGAAACCATGACGGCAGATGTGCTTCATAAGGCGCTGCAGATGGTCTACCTTGGTGACGGCGATACATCCGTCCATGCCATAGGGGTCGTTGGTAATCTCACCCTCACCTACGTAAGCACGAATCTTTCCTTCTGCATCGTCTGTTGAGATGCGGAAGAAGGTGAAGTCACCCTCGCTTACCTTCGCATCGATGGCTCCGAAGGTGCGTATCTTGCCGAGTGTACGCCCGAGTACGCCGAGTGGGGTCAGTTTCAGGTCGTTATTACCGATGAAAGAGCGTGGGAAGTTGCCGCAGTGTGTGCAGACACACTTGTTACGGTCCTCTGCAAAGTTGTTGTTCCAGTCGGCGATAGCAGGGGCGTTACCTGAGGCAAGACGCAAGGCAAGCATGGACACGGCACCGGTGATGTCTGTCTCACAGGCACAAGGAATACCCATGTCGCCGAGCATTGCCATCGTGATGCAGGCGGCGCATCCGTAGTTTTGCTCTAAGGAGTCCCAACACTGCAAGGCAAGGGCATCCACTTGGTTCGCCTTCACCCATTGCTCGATGGCGACACCAAATTTGGCTTGTACCTTCAGTTTCTCTTCGTAAGCCTCTGGCACCTTGGCATAGTCATGGATGTCCTTCAGCTTCTGGATGAGACGTGGGTCGTTGTCCTCTACCTTCTCTGCTGCAAAGATGAGTTCGCTGAGGTCGGCTGGAACAACGGTGATACCCGACCTCTGCAGCAGTTTCTCGCTGGCGCGGCAGGTGTTGAAACCTAAGGGACGAGTACCTATCTGACCGATGCGGCAGTGACGTAGGGTGTTGACTACGCGGCAAGTGGCGGCAAACTTATTGATGTCTTTTACCAAGAGGTCGCTATAGATGCTATATGTATGCAGGGATGTAAGAGAGTAGGGGATGCCATACTGGTAGAGGTTGTTGCAGACGGAGATCTTTCCGCAGAAAGCATCGCGCCGACGGTCGAGGTCTACCTTGTCATTCTCGTCGTCACATGCCTGGACGAGTACTGGTACGTTGAGCTCTGCACGTGCTATGGTGTTGATGATGCCTATCTCGAAACCGAAGTTGGGAAGACTGACAATGATACCGTCTATCTCATCACGGTGTGCACGAAAGAGTTCGGCGTTCTTGATGCCATCCTCCATGGTCTCGATGCTGCTTGAACCTGTCGGTGTGGCATCTTCTGGAAGGATGACGTACTCATATCCCTGTCCGTCAAGTATATGCAGGAGCTGCTTCTTTACATCTCTTGCCAATTCGGAGTTGAAATAGGCGCGTGTACCTATGATGACTCCGAAACATATTTTTCCGTTTCTCATAATGTTAATGTGTCTTGGGTTATCGGTTTTGTTTTTATTTTAGCAGTTGTCTTACGGCATTTTTCCAACCGTCATAGTCTGGTTTGATGTCTTCTTCTGACTGCATGGGCGTGATGGGCTTATCGCCCTGCCATATGGCCAATGCCTCGTCGAAACTCTTCCAGTATCCTAATGCAAGGCGGTTCATGACCAATGCACCGAAAGCGGATGCATCTTCAACCTCTGAGCGTACTACGGGAACCTGCAGTAGGTCTGCTTGTAGCTGCATGAGGAAACTGTTCTTGGTGGGGCCGCCATCCACTCTTACTTCTTGCAGTTTGATGCCTGCCGTGTGTGTCATCGCACTGATAAGGTCTGTTATCTGGTAGGCGATGCTTTCCAGTGTGGCACGGCAGATGTGCGCTTTGGTAGTGGCAAGTGTAAGACCGCAGATGACTCCCTTTACCTTGTCGTTCCACCAGGGAGCACCTAATCCTGAGAATGCAGGGACGAGGTATATGCCTCCGTTATCAGGGACAGAGGTGGCGATGCCTTCTATCTCCTGTGGTGAGTTGATAATCTGCAGTTGGTCTTTTAACCAAGTGATGGTGGCTCCAGTGCAGTGTATGTTTCCCTCGAAAGCATAGTATGTCTTGCCGAGTGCAGCAAACCCCACAGAGGTGACAAGTCCTTCAGGTGCGTCGACAGGTTGCTCGCCTATGTTTACCATGACGGATGAGCCGGTGCCGTAGGTCGCTTTGCCATATCCTGTCTCGAAACACATCTGTCCCACGAGGGCACCGTGGCTGTCGCCAAGGACTCCTGCTATACGGATAGGCTTGTCGAAGCACCCCTCTACGGTGGTGTCGCCAAATACAGCGTCGCAGGGGCGAACTTCCGGCATCATGTTGCGTGGAATGTTGAGCATGTGTAGCAAATCATCGTCCCACTGGAGGGTATGGATGTTGAAGAGCATGGTGCGTGAGGCGTTCGTGTAGTCTGTGGCATGGACACGTCCTCCTGTTAACTTGAAGATGAGCCATGTGTCGATGGTGCCGAAGCATAGTTCGCCGTTCTCTGCTTGCTGTCTGGCTCCCTCTATGTTGTCAAGTATCCAGCGTGCGCCACTACCGGCGAAGTAGGGGTCGATGAGCAGTCCAGTACGCTCCTTCACCAACTCGCCATAGCCTTCCTCTTTTAGTTTGTTGCAAATCTCTGTTCCTCGCATACATTGCCATACGACAGCATGACAGAGGGGCTCCCCTGTCTGCTTGTTCCATACCACTACCGTCTCTCGCTGATTGGTGATGGTTATGGAAAAATCGTTGCCGTCGTTGAGGTAGGGACGAACTAAAGACTGCACCACTTTGACGGTGTTGGCATAAATCTCCTCGGCATCATGCTCTACCCATCCTGCTTGTGGATAAAACTGTTTGTGGAGGGCTGCTTGGCTTGCCACCAAGCGACAGTCTTCGTCAAAGAGAAATGCCTTGGTCGACTGGGTGCTTTGGTCGATGGAAATCGTATATTTCATGTGCTGTCTCTTCTTGTGTTATTTCTCAAGCAGCTGCAGTGCGGCAGCATAGATGCCCTCGTAGTCGAAACCATAGTGATGGAACACTTCAAGAGGGGAGGCGTGGATGACATTCTCATCGGGTACGCCGAGTATGCGCATCTTTACAGGACATTCCTGTGCTGTCGCTTCTGCTACGGCAGCACCCAATCCACCATAGATGCTATGTTCCTCTGCTGTGAGGATGCACTTTGTCTCGCGTGCAGCCTTGAGGACGGCATCTCTGTCAAAGGGTTTCAGACTGTGTATGTCGAGAACGCGGGCGTTGATGCCTTTCTCACGCAGCATCTTTCCTGCTTCGAGGCAGTGTACCACTGTTTCGCCCGTTCCGATGAGGGTGATGTCGTCACCGTCCATCAAGGTGTTTGCCTTGCCTAATTCGAAGGGGAAGTTGTCGTCGGTATAGACATCGGGGACGGCGTTGCGGCCCACACGTACATAAGCGGGCTTGGGATGGTTTACGAGAGCCTGGCACAACTTGCGTGTCTGGCGGACGTCACAGGGGAGGTAAACTTCCATGCCCGGGAAGGTGCGCAGTACAGCAATGTCGTGCAGACTGTGGTGGGTGGCACCCAATTGACTGTAGGCAACTCCACCGCTCACACCTAATATCTTGACTGGCATCTGTGAATACGCCATGTCCACTTTCACCTGTTCGAGGGAACGGGCTACGTAGAAACAAGCGGGACCGAATACGAATACTTTCTTTCCGGCAGAGGCGAGGCCTGCTGAAATGCCCACGGCATTCTGTTCTGCTATACCTACCTCGACAAACTGCTCGGGAAGTGTCTTCGCAAAATCTGTCAATGTTGCCGAACCGCTTGCGTCTGAGGTTACGGCGATGATGTCTTTGTCGTTTTGTGCCAACTCAAGGAGTGTGTCTGTGAAACTCCTGCGGCATGGTATTTTGTTCTTTTCCAACATGGTATGCTCTCCTTTTTACTGTTTAAGACTGTTGATGCGCTGTTCTATTTCACTCTTTGCCTGGGCGTACTGCTCTTCGGTGGGCACGCCATGATGCCATTTGGCTACATTCTGCATGAATGATACGCCATAGCCCTTGGTGGTCTTCGATACTACCATATGGGGCTTGTGGTTGTTGAAATCGATGGCATCAAGTGTGGACACAATATTGTCAATGGAGTCTCCGTCCATCTCGATGACATCCCAGCCAAAGGCGGTCCATCGCTCTACGATGTTCTCAAGTGGCATCACGTCTTCTGTGTCACCGGAAATCTGCAGGTGGTTTCGGTCTATAAATGCGACAAGGTTATCTAAGTGGTATTTGTTTCCTGCCATAGCGGCTTCGTAGATAGAACCTTCTGCCTGTTCTCCGTCACCCATGACAACGAAAGTATGGTAGTCTTTACCATCGAGTTTGGCGGCGAGTGCCATGCCTACGCCTACAGAAAGCCCATGTCCCAATGCTCCAGAGTTGATCTCTACACCAGGTATGGTTACGTCTGGATGACCGCCCAGGTGGGCATAGTTCTTACCGTAGTCATCCAGTTCTTCTTGTGGAATGAATCCTTTGTCGTTAAGCACGCAATAGAGTGCCTCTGCACAATGCCCCTTGCTTAATACAAAGCGGTCACGTTCTGGTGACTTAGGTGTGGTGGCATCCACACGCAGTGTGTGGTTGTAGAGTACGGTGAGAAGGTTGAGTACTGACAGGTCTCCTCCTGTGTGACCTGTTCCTCCAGAATAGATGAGGTCTATCAGCTTCAGTCTGAGCTGTTCGGCCTTGAGATGAAGTTCTTTGTTGTCCATCGTTTTGTTTTTAGTATCTTTGTTTTTTATATGTTCTATTGGTAATGCTTCTTTCGCGCGTACCTATATTATATAGCAACTTTGGAATCTTATATATTGTAGTTGCCGTATCGGTCTATTGTTTTAGTAGTTTTTGTCGTAATACGGTGCAAAGATAAGAAAACGGAATAAGAAACGAAAGAAAACGAAAGGAAACTTGTGTACTTTAACCTTTTATAACGTCCTCTTGGTGGCTGTGCTCAAGTGGAGACGTGGTAGTCCTGTGATGGTCTTTGCTCTTTTGGCTGCCTGTTCATTGGTAGTTCTTTCTCAAAAGATTGATAAATATACAGATTATATGACAAATAAGCGTGATTTATGACAAAATAGTGTGGAATTAACGATGATTAACTATATAATGTTGCCTACATAGAAAAAATATTATAAATTTGCGGCATAAACCATAAACACAATAATACTATGAAATTAACACACACAC
Organism: Firmicutes bacterium CAG:103; assembly: GCA_963600865.1. GTDB lineage: Bacteria > Bacteroidota > Bacteroidia > Bacteroidales > Bacteroidaceae > Prevotella. Next base: position 1,437 of record CAVCDC010000109.1, on the reverse strand, counting down.
TCTGGGTTTCGTTATTTGTACTTATCCTTGTTTGTACAGGATGTACAAAAGATGCTGTTGAGACTTCGCAAGTTGAGACGCAAGTAGTGAACTTCTCGTTCTTCCAAGTTGACATGTCTCCCATTGAAACTCAGTCAACGAGAACACGCGGGGATGGTACAGAGAAAAGTTTGGGAGCAACGGATTTTACAATCCTTGATATTGCTTTGATACCAGTTAACAAGAGTGTCAAGGATACGATTTATTCCTTCCGTCAAAGCAAAGCTGATGATGCTTCTACTTTTGGAAATGTCAGTATGAAGGTTCCTGTTGGCGAATACAAACTGGTGGCAATAGCAAGCAAGGATGGCAATGTACAGATTCATTCGCAGACGGAAGCTGAGTTTGTCGGAAAGGTTACGGATATGGCTTATATTTGTCAAGACGTAGCAGTCAAGAAAGACAACAACACTTTCAATTGCTCTTTGAAACGCGCTGTAGCGAAATTTAAATTGTCGAATACCGGTACTCGTGACCTTTCAATTAAGAAATTTACTATTCGGGCGACTGGCAACTGTAGCAACAAGTTTAATCCGTCGACAGGGTTGGCGACAGGCACAGATGGAATCGCAGTGTCTTTTACGATTACTAAAGATACACAGATGCAGGTAGGGGGATCCGCAATTTTTTATGCCTTCTTGGTGAATCAGGAGGAAAAAAATATTACGGTGTCTGTTGACATCAATGATGCTGATGATAATTTGTTGAAGTCACTTGAGTTTAGTCAGGTCGGCATGAAAGTCAATTATTGCACAACCTATAAGGGTGATGTGTTTGGAATGACTTCAACGGCTGGTTTTACATTCTACGATGAAGGCTTTGCTGATTATGGAGAAACAACATTCGAAGAATAACAATAACAATAAGTGAAAGTACCATGAAAAACGCTCCCCGCAACACGTTTCGAGACGAAATGGTTGCGGGGTTTCTTTTTTGTCGTACATTTTTAGAATTCCAATATCAGCGCTTGGCGAGGACGGAGCTTCACGTTCTTACTGATGTTTACCGTGCGTCCGTTCGTTACATCCGTGGCCTTCTCTGCCTTGCCGATAATCTCGGCATAACGAGAAACGTTGAGTTCGCCTGCGGCGTTCTTGCCGTTGATGACGGTCATCACACTCTTGCCCTTGTACTGACGGGCAATGACATACACGCCGTCATGGGTACAGAACTGGGTCTGCTTGCCCTTGGTAATCACCTCGTTGCCCTGTCGCCAGTGCAGGAGACGACTGAGCCAGTTGAACATCTGGTTCTCTGCCTTTGTCCTGCCCTCGGCGGTGAAGGCGTTGTGCTTGTCGTCGGCCCATCCTCCTGGGAAGTCCTTGCGCACATCACCGTCGGTCACGCTCTTCGTGCCGTTCATCAGCACCTCTGTTCCGTAGTAGAGCTGAGGGGTGC
>CAVCDC010000108.1:0-8350 GCA_963600865.1 Firmicutes bacterium CAG:103 | reverse complement strand
CACCTACCACACGAGAGTTCTTCAAGAAGGTGCAAAACAAGATGCATTATGCCGTACATGGACATACGGCTGCGGAGTTAATCGTGGAACGTGCCAACGCCGACAAAGAGCACATGGGACTGACCACATGGGCAAAGGCTCCAGATGGTAAGATTATCAAGTCGGATGTGAGCGTGGCAAAAAATTATCTGAAAGAGAATGAGTTGCAGGCTCTCGGTAGATTGGTCAACGCCTACCTGGATATTGCCAAGGACATGGCTGAACGGCATATACCAATGACAATGGAAGACTGGGCCAAGCGCATTGACAAGTTCCTTGACGCTACCGATAGGGAAATCCTGCAAGATGCGGGATGCGTGACGGCTGAGTATGCCAAGGAATTTGCCGAGTCAGAGTTTGAGAAATACCGTGTGATACAGGATAGATTGTTCCAGTCAGACTTTGATAAGTTCAATGGCGAATTGCCATTTGACGATTCAGACAAGGAATGATCACAGCAGGCAAAACGATTGTCCCCAAAACGAACAGAGCAGCTTGGAACAGGTTGGTCATATCCAAACTCAACACGTTCAACTTGAGGGCACCCGTGACGACAAGCCCCTCTGCTCCCTTTCGACCTCGATCCAAAGAAACAGTACTGACATACACCTCATTCGTTAAAATAAGACAAGAAGTTTGGGGATGTGAGGGGAAAAATATATCTTTGCATTTAGAATTCATCTTAATTTCCATCGTATCCTGTATGGTGTATCCTATGTCATCACAGACTATATTGACTTGGGCGACGACTATGACAAGGTGAGGAAGGTCTATTCCATCAATATCGTCTACTTCACCTTGGGGCAGGCAAAGGATTATGTCTATCACGGGAAAACTGTATTCCAGGGATTGCATGACTCGAATGATATTCTCAAGTTGTCCAATCGCCAAAGCGAGGTATTCTTTGGAGACAGCATAGGCAAGGGTGAGAAGACACGCCGCGAAGCGGGAGACATCTTCCCGGAATATTATCTGCTCTGCGTAGACAAGTTTGACAAGTTGGCAGTCAACAATCTGGACGAATGGATCCGTTTCCTGAAGACCGGTGAGATCGAGGACTCGACGGAAACGCCTGGCTTGGCTGCCGCTCGCAAATGCTTGGACCTGGACAAGTTGTCCGTGGCAGAGAAAAATGATTATGTTCGGCACATGGAGAACTTACGCTATCAGCGAAGCGTCATAGCGACGGGATATGACGATGGCTTGCAAGAAGGACGTGCGGAAGGACGTGCGGAAGGTGAAAAGAAAAAAGCTCTTCAAATAGCTAAAAAATGTTAGAGAAGGGAATGGACATTGATGCCATCATGGAAATGACCAACTTGACACGAGAAGAGATAGAATAAAGGGGCGCTTAAAGGTAAAAAAGTAAAAAAGTAAAAGGGTAAAAGGGTAAAAAAGTAAAAGGGTAAAAGAGTAAAAAGAACATGAATGTTCACGAATGAACCATGAATTAACATGAATCTCGCTCCGCAGAACTTTGGCAGCACTTATACGGCGCAAAACCTCTTTTTACCCTTTTATCTTTATCTCAAATCACACTCATCACATATTTCAACACACCAATCGTAGAAAAGCATTCTTCGCTATCCTTTGCAATTTCGATAGGCGTGAAGCCATTCGTGTTGAGTGGTAGAAGCTCTATTTTCTGATGTACCTCTACCTCATCCTCATTGACGGCTTTTTCACTGTGATACTTCTTGATGGTGTACTTGCCGCCATACTCCTCACAATACTCGTTTGCTTGTGACAGCACAATTTCTCCCTCGCGAGAACCACCGTGGTAACGCTCGAACACACAGAGGTCGCCGTCCTTGATTCTCGGCAACATGGAGTCTCCCTTGGCATGGACGATAAACATGTCCTTGTTCGGGGTGAAAGGCAAGGAAGATGCATCTACCCATCCCTCCGCCTCTGGCTCCTCGTAGTTGTCGAAATAGCCACAGGCCGCGCGGAGAGAATAAAGGGGAAGATAACGGGTGAAACGGTCGGAAGGAGGCACGGAATCAAGTATTCCAACTTTCGGCCTATCCTCATACTTAGCCTCACATTTCACTTTACCAGCCTCATCAAAAAAGTCTTGCATACGTCTCCATCCATCTGTATTGCCTGTTTGATAAGCATACGCTGCATTGTCATTATAATACCAAGTACCATTAGCCGCAATAACGATTCCACCGACAAAGGTATCATCACCGTTTTGGTTCAGCAAAGCGATGCGTTTCTGCAAAGCCTCTGCCTTATTTTTCGTTTCACGAGAAGAAGCTGTCTGACCTCCCTTGGTATCAAAGATGCCAATCGTTCCATCTGTTTTCTTAAATACCCAGTCTGGATAGAAAAGAGCCTCTTCGTTGCGGTCTTCATTAAAATAACGAATGGCCAACCAGTCCTTTCCATTATCACCATTCTTGAACCACCATTCAATGCTATCTTGCCCATCAAGATACTTGGCAAACCCTTCTTCTGTCTTTCTACCTGTATATTGCTTACCAAGGAAGAAAGGATGCAACAGAGATTTTTGTTCCTCCAACTCGTCATGGTCTTCCGTATAGGAATACATTTTCTTCAACACAAAAGGTTGGCTCTGGCGCTTTTCATTTTCCTCACGGCGTTTTCTCAACTGCTCTTCCAGCAAAGGATGATAAACCTTCAATGTGTCCGTGACAAGACGGCGGAAGAGGCTCGAAGATTCGTGCTTGATAGTGTCGGTTAGGAAAATGCGATACCATTTATCTTCATCTTCATTCCTCAGCGCATAATATTTGAACCATAGGCGCAAGGCACTTTTCAGTGTAGGAACAGAACGCACAATATTTCCAACCTTGCAATCACTGTCGGTTTGCGAACGCAGTATCTCGACCAACGTGAAGGAAAACAGTTTCTGAACATCGTTCTTGCTGCACTCTCTCACTACCCCATTTGCCTCTTTCAGTTTCACACCTATTCTATCATAATCCTCAAAATGGGCATCAGAAATAATCTCATGCACAAAATCACCTTTCAGCTCAAGACCTTTAGCCACGAGTTTACCCTTCACCACATCATCGAAGCCATCATCTTCTGTAATTCCGAAATACTGGTTGAAAGTGTCGAACAAGCATTGCTGGAAATCGCCCGACTTACCCAAGTCGCCATAATCTACACGAGACAGACTGTCGGTCAAGAGTTGTGGGTCTATCTCATAGTCTTTCCCCTTCTTATTATAGGAAATCAACGTCTTAGGCTTATTGCCTATTTTGCTATAGTCGGCATCAACGACAGCCTTACGAGAGAAATTGGTGTAAAGATAACCATTTCTGAACACCTTCGACACCTCCTCATGCATAATGGGAACACGGAGAATTCGACCGATAGTCTGAGTACTGAATATTTCCGATTTCACATCACGGAACATCACCAAGATTTGCGCACGAGGACAGTCCCAGCCAGTACCCGCAGCCGTCTTGAACAACAGATATTCATATTCATTGTCGTTGCGCTCCAGTCCCTCAGGCTTTGCCTTGCCCGTAAACCACGAGGCTATTCTGTTGGCCTTCACCCCTTGCGAGATAAGATACTCCTTGGTTATCTGCTCTTTCGTAGGTTGTCCTTGTTCCACCAATGTCTCATCATCGTTAGGCAACTGGATAATGACGAGAGGATTGACTTTCTTTCCAAACTCATCTATTTCTGATTTTATTTCCTTGCGCTTTTCTATCGCCAGTTTCAGAAGCACATGGTCTTCGTCCTCACCCTTATATTTGGCGAGGTCTTCCTTGGTCTGCGTCACGATGCCCTCCTTGATCAAACCTTGCGCCACAACATCTTCGTGCTTCACAAAAATATAGGCATCATATTCGGCTGCCTTAGCCACAATCTCTGGAGGAGGCGTAGCCGAAACATGGATGCTCACCTTCGGGTTGAGTTTGCTTATCACATCACGATCGGCAGCCTCGGTCACGTTAAGGTGACATTCGTCGATGATGAAGATGATTTCTATTCCTTTATCGTGTGTATTCTCTACGAAATCCTCAAAATAGACTCTGCTCTCATGATGCTCAGCAGGATTTTCCGGGCGGCGATAAATTCGGTCGGCAGCCTCCTCACTCACCAATTTCTGCCAGTTGATAAACAACACATCGTTCTTTTGTAGCGAGCCTAAACTAAAATCCTCGATGGTCAAGAGTCGACCATGCTTGCTCGTAGGGAAATAGACATCAAACTTATGCTTGCTCTGCATGGCGAGGTCGTCGGAGAAGGTAATCCACACATACGCCACGTCCCTATCCCAATCCGGCTGCTCAGCCAAGTCGCAAATCATCTTTTGGGTCATGTAGGTCTTTCCGCTTCCCGTAGGAGCTTTCAATACGATGGGAATCTGACGCTCCTCACGAGGCCACAAGGTCTTGACTTTATCTACCAGTTTGTCAACGGCTTCTATCTGAAAAGGTATTTGTTCCATACTTCTTACGCATTTAAAGATTTGTAAATATCCAAGATAGGCTGAGGAATACTCTTTAGATTTACGTCTGGGATATTCTCAAAATAGGAGTCGAACGAGCCGACATCTCCCCAACTGAAAATATACACGTTCTTGATGCCTTGCAGTTTCTCCACCTCACTCACAAAATCATTGAAGAACCTCGGGCGATAATCTTCCTTGAAATACACCGCCGTCCATCTGTCATGGTCTTTATCCTTGAAAATCTGAAAGTTGTCCATCTTCTTTGTCTCGTACAGAGTATTCTCCGCCAAAGCCAGCAAGCATCCTGCTTTCTGGGCAAGGATGGTTTTGTCATTGTCTGTAGCTTGGCTGACGGGGCTGCCCCCAACAAATGATGTGCGATAATACTTGAGAGAACTGCCAAGGGGAGGTACAATAGATTTCATATTATGAGTCCCTTCCAACACCAACGCATTATTCTTAATAGAAGTACTAAACGTATCAAAATCGTCTTTTTTGGCACTTTGGATTTCTTCCAATTGCGAGAACAAATCAGCCGACCTTTGAACATTTCTTAAAGTCAATTTTATTCTACATAGTTCCTCCGTCAGAGAGTTATAAGACTCGTAACCCTTAATTGCCGCAGAAATACGAGGATAAGTGAAAGTAGAACAGACTTTATCATCATCATCGTTAGATTGACACAAAATGCATTGTCTTGTGCCACCATCTTCTTCATTTAACTGCATAACAGCCTGCAATGTCGTACCTGTACCTGCAAAGAAATCCATGACGCAAATGTTCTTCTTGTCGTAAAACCCCATTCTGATTAGATATTTTATCAGAGTAAGAGGTTTTGCGTAATCAAAACTCCCTACAATTCCGATACTTTTCAATTCCTTCTTTGCGTCTTCGTTTGTACCAACTCCTACCGTCGCATCGATTATGTTAGATGGAGTCTTGTAAGATTTGGTTGCTTTTTGATAACGCATCGAAAACAACTTGCTCTTTATCAAACAAAATGTGCCGTTAGAGATTTCATTATTCAAATTGCTTTGTCCCCATTTAAAATGTCCTGAAGCCCTGAATTTATTGACATTCACCCCATCCCTGACAATCACATCATCAAGTAATGTTATTTTCTTATCATCAGATTTTGAATAAACCCCATCAGCAATATTAAAGTGAACGGAACCAATTGGAAACTCCAACGTTCCAACGCCATTGGATGAATTTAGCAATGGAGCATCATCACCATCCACATATCCTTGAGCAAATTTACGCTGTTTCATATTTTTAGAAGCATAACATAAAACGTACTCCAATTTTCGTCTCACCTTATATGATAAAGCAGGTGGCGTATCTGTTCTTTTCCAAAAATATACAGCACAAAAATTGTCTGATCCAAAAATTTGGTCACACATCTCTCGTAATTTAGAAAATTCGTTATCGTCTATTGATATAAAAATTACGCCACTATCTGACAAAAGACTTTTTGCCAGTTTCAATCGTTTATTCATAAAAGACAGCCAAGAACTATGACGAAGCGGATGGTTTAATGGCACTTTTGCCCCATCCGGATACTTTTCCAAGAATCTCTTATCCTTATACGTAAAACCGTCGCTGCCCGTATTATACGGAGGGTCTATGTAAATCACATCCACCTTGCCCTGATGGGTATAGTTCAGGCAAGTAAGGGCATGGTAATTATCACCTTCTATAAGTATGTGCGTGGGCTTTCCATCATCATTCGTAATGGAAAGTTCGGGCACTTCCTCCAGTATTGGGATGGCGTTCTCTCCTTCTTTGTCAAAGGCCTCTGGCACATCTATCCAATGAAGTCCAAAGCGATGGTCTTGTTTCAACTGAGCGTTGAGATAAGCCACCTCGCCTTCCAATTCCTTGATTTTACGATGTAGTTCGTCTATGTTTTCTGCCATTACATGATAGTTGTTTATTGTTGCATCCAACTATCATCAGGCTTGTGTATGACACAAAAGAAGGGTGTGAACCTTTCTTATGGTCTTCCGTGGCAAGCGTAGGAATGTCTGAACCACCGTCCGATTATAAGAATGTCCACACCCTGTATCGGGCATGAACATTGACTCTAATAATCGAACGATGGGCTCACCTATGCTTACGACAGATGAAGCCAACCATTATTGGTGTGGTTGTTTATTCAGAACTAAAGTTTCCTACGCTTTTTCTGGAAGACCACAATAATAGTCAATGCTTGTTTTTACTAATATGTCTTGGAAGCGGCACAAAGCCGAATCCGAGCGCAAAGATACGAATAAATATCGAAAATGCTCGGGAAATAAAAGAAAAAGATTATCTTTGACACACAATCATAAATCGTAAACCGTTTACGAAATTCAAAAGTATGCCAATATTCACTTCATCCTCTCATGATTTCACTATCGCATCCTCATGCGAATTGTAGTGCTTTACAACAAACTAAGTTTGAAAAAATATCAAAGGCAACGCCCATTAGGACAAAGTCTCATAAAAAAGAGTCTTTGTCCAAGAAATATTCTACAGCTTCCAACAAGGCACCCAAGTCATTCTTCACCACATCGAAAACGATGTCGCCGTCAATGTCGAAATAGCCATGCGCAATATGATTTCGTATCCCAATAACATCTATCCATGGGATTTCAGGACGTTCCACAAGCAAACGAGAAGAGGTCAGCTTGTCTATTTGCTTGATGCCTTCGCCTATGGCTTCTATCAACATGCAACTTGCCGCCAAATTTTTCATGCCTTCTGGAGAACCATAGTAATCATCCACAGTACTTACTTCCGCATTCCAATCCTGTAATTGGGTAATAGCAGCCTTGATTTGGAGGAAGGTAGCTCGAATCCTGTTATTTAATAAGGTAGATTCCATCGCGTTCTATTTCGTTTAGCAAAAAGGGATTCATGTGCTTGTGCAACCTCACCACATCCACAGAGCATTGCAAGAGATTCTCTAAGAATCTCTTAAGCCGAACCACCAAGAACATCTTGGGAGCCATATCCACGCAGACATCCACATCACTTTCCATATTATGCTCGTTGCGAGACACGGAGCCAAAGAGCCTTAGCGACTTTACTCCGAAAGCCTCTTTCATCTCGTCCGCATGAGCCTTGATCAAAGCGATATACTCTTCTTTTGTCTTCATATAGCAAGTCTTTTGGCAAATATGTCTTGGAAGCGGCACAAAGCCGAATCCGAGCGCAAAGATACGAATAAATATCGAAAATGCTCGGGAAATAAAAGAAAAAGATTATCTTTGCGGCGTGATTGCTAAAATAGCAGAACTATATGGAAGAAAAAGGCAACGACATACTAAAGATGCAACCTACCTTCGACGTGTTATCGGCAAGGCAATTGAGGCCGCCAATGCCAAGGGGATGAAAATAGACGACCATTTCAACCATGCGGTTGATATGGTCAAGTTAGGCAGCGGCTCGTTCCGCAAGGTGGAGTCCTTCCATCTTTCACGCATGGCTTGCATGATGATAGCGGAAAATGCGGACCCAAGGAAGGCCTTGGTATGAGACAGGCGAACTGAAGGAAGAGGCAACTATCCGTAAAATTGGGATAGTTCAAACGGAGGGAACCGTGACGACGAGCCCCTGCTTCCCTTCGACCTCAACCCGAAGAAATAGTAATGACGCATACCTCATCCGTCAAACCTACTTCCTATATTTAAAAAAACGAAGCATATACAACTGTGTGTCAGGCAGCTATATATGCTTCTTTTTTTTCTAATAAGGCGGACCTCTTTTTACTTTTTTACCTTTTTACCTTTTTACCTTTTTACCTTTATCAGATGTGGAAGTCGATGTCCTTGAGCCATTGCTTCACGTCGAAGCAGGGGCAGGACTTGCGGACCCAGGGGAGGT
>CAVCDC010000107.1:0-8798 GCA_963600865.1 Firmicutes bacterium CAG:103 | reverse complement strand
CTACAATCCGTAAGGCTGTGAAGAAAATGGCAAACATCGACAAGTTGATGAACGATGGTACATTCTCTAACCTTTCAAAGCGTGAGTTGCTGCAGATCAGCCGCCAGCGTGCTAAGTTGGAGAAGAACCTCGGTTCTATCGCTGACCTGACTCGTCTCCCCAGCGCCCTCTTCGTTATTGACGTAATGAAGGAGCACATCGCTGTCAAGGAGGCTAACCGTCTCGGTATCCCTGTGTTCGGTATCGTTGACACCAACTCTGATCCTAAGAATATCGATTACATCATTCCTGCTAACGACGACGCTAAGGACTCTATCGAGGTTATCCTCTCTGCAGTTTGCGGTGCTATCGCCGAGGGTCTCCAGGAGCGCAAGGTAGAGAAGGCCGACGATAAGGCTGCTGCCGAGCAGAAGGACCAGCCTAAGAAGGCTGCCCGTAAGGAAGATGAAGCTGCAGCCGAGTAAATCGGAGCAGACACGATAAACTTTAGCCATTGATTCTTCGTTTGGAGATTGATGGCTAAAGTGATTTTCATTAGATTATTAACTATTAATACAAAGAAATAAAGATTATGGCTGTTACAATAGCTGACATCCAGAAGCTTCGCAAGATGACAGGTGCCGGTCTCGCAGACTGCAAGAAGGCTCTCACAGAGGCTGATGGTGACATCGAAAAGGCAATCGAGCTCGTTCGTGAGCGTGGTCTTGCAATCGCAGCAAAGCGTTCTGACCGTGAGACTTCTAACGGTTGTGTTCTCGTCAAGAGTGTTGATGGCTTCGCTGCAATGGTTGCCGTTAAGTGTGAAACTGACTTCGTTGCCAACGGTAAGGAGTTTATCGACATGACTGCCGAGATTCTTGACGCTGCCATCGCTGCCAAGGCTCAGAGCCTTGACGAAGTGAAGAAGTTGACTCTCGCTTCTGGTGACGATGCTGAGACTGCTGTTAAGCATCGTTCAGGTATCACTGGTGAGAAGATGGAACTTGACGGTTACAACTTCCTCGAGGGTGAGAATATCTCTGTTTACGATCACATGAACAAGCACACTCTCTGCACGATGGTTCAGCTCAACGAGAACAACGAGGATGCTGGTCACAAGGTTGCTATGCAGGTAGCTGCCATGCGCCCAGTAGCTCTTGACGAGTCTTCTGTTTCTGAGGAGACTAAGAAGAAGGAGCTTGAGGTGGCTGTTGCCAAGACCAAGGAAGAGTTGGTTGAGAAGGCTGTCAATGCTGCATTGAAGAAGGCTGGCATCAATCCTGCTCACGTTGATTCTGAGGATCACATCGAGAGCAATACCAAGAAGGGTTGGTTGACTCCTGAGCAGGCTGACGAGGCTCGTAACATCAAGAAGACTGTAGGTGAGGAGAAGGCTGCTTCTCTCAACGAGAACATGATCCAGAATATCGCTAATGGTCGTCTGGCTAAGTTCTTCAAGGAGAACTGCCTCGTTGATCAGGAGTTCCAGTTCGGTGATGGTGACAAGCAGACTGTTGCTCAGTTCCTTGCCGCACAGAGCAAGACTCTTAAGATTACAGCTTACAAGCGCTTCACACTTGCTGCCGAGTAATTTTCTTCTATCGAAGATGATGAAGGCACTTGGCTTTCTTAGGGTTTGTCCCTTGTGAAGGCCAGGAATGCAAGCTATCAAGACTTTGACCTATAAGTTAAATTAGATAGCAGAGGGAGTTCAGGAGTTGGGCATCAGTGCTTCTCCTGGCTCCCTTTTTTTGTTTCCTTTAGGGGATTCCTATAGGGTATTCCTCTTTGTGAACAGCTTTTCTTAGCATGAAAGGAATATGATATGAAGATATTTGCTATTGGCATGAACTATGCCGAACACAATAAATCACTGCACGGAACGTTATCTAAACCAGAAAGGCCTGTTATCTTTACCAAGGCCGACTCAGCGCTGCTCTCTAACGGCAAACCGTTCTTTATCCCTGACCACCTCGGTCGGATAGAGTATGAGACAGAATTGGTTGTTCGTATTTGTAGGTTGGGTAAGACTATACCTCAGCGCTTTGCCCATCGCTACTATGATGCGGTGACGGTGGGTATCGATTTTACAGCGCGTGAGGTACAACAGCAATTGCGTGCAGCAGGGCAACCCTGGGAACTGTGCAAGGGCTTTGACGGTTCTGCCGTCATTGGCGAATGGGTAGATTTGCAGAAGTTGCGTGACATACAGACGCTTCGTTTTCACCTTGACATCAACGGTAAGACGGTGCAGGAAGGATGCTCGTGTGACATGCTTTATAAGGTGGATGAAATTATTTCTTATATTAGTCAGTATTTTACCCTAAAGACTGGTGATTTACTGTATACTGGTTGCCCTACAGGTTGCGGTCCAGTCAATATTGACGACCATCTTGAGGGTTACCTTGAAGAGAGAAAAGTGCTCGACTTCTGCTGTAAGTAAACTGAAAAGTGAGTATTGCCAGACCGTTCTGGTAACAAAGTAATTATACAAGTACCATCTATCAGAGGAGTATGAAAGAAAGGTTATTAAGATATTCAGTAATGCTGATTTTGTTGTTTGGCACACTAACAGTAAGTAGTGCTGCGCAACGATTTTTCAATTTGACAGCGCAGGAGGTGGAGGTAGACTCCGTCCTGCCCCATTTCCTTTATTCCATACCCCTCGGTGATAACTACGAGGACTCTGTGTATACTGTTACAGTGAAGTATCCGGAGTATCTTGATATGACGGTGACAGATATAGCCAACTATAATAAACTTTCTGGGGCGGCATTGCCTTCACAGGTTGCTGTGGAGCAGTATGTCACGGTTAGCAGGGATAAGGCTTTCCTTGTCGTTTCTTTCTGTCCGTTGGTATTCCGTTCCAATAAATATCAGGCATTGGCAAGTTTTATGCTCGATGTCAAGGCACGTGCACTTCGTGGCAGTGCCCTCCGTGCCAAGAGGGCTTCTGTTGCCTTGGCTGCATCTGCTGACAAGTATGCTGCGCACTCCGTCCTCGCTTCAGGAAGATGGGCTAAGATACGAGTGGCAGAGAGTGGTGTGTACCAACTCACTGAGTCAGTGATACAGCAGGCAGGTTTTACCGACCTTAACAAGGTGAAGATTTACGGCTATGGTGGCAATCTGCAGAATGAGGCCTTAAGGGGAGAAGACTTGGCGAAGTATGATGACTTGATGGAGGTCCCTCAGTGTATCGTTGGTGGTAGGCACCTGTTCTATGGCAAAGGTCCCGTCAGTTGGGAGTCGGCAACTACCACCACACGTACCCGTAATCCTTACTCCGACTACGGCTATTATTTCATTACACAGGGGGATGATGCCCCGACAACCGTCGATTCCACGGAGTTTGTCAACTCCTTCTATCTTTCAGCAGATGGCAAGACGGTGGCACCAGATTTCTATCACTCTATCTTTGAAGAAGATGGGTATAGCTGGTATCATGGTGGGCGCAACCTCTTCTCACCAACAGCCATTGCCGTGGGCAACAGTCAGCAGTTGGTTATCAATAATCCTACTTCAAGTACAGAGGCAACCCTTTATGTCAACGTGTCTTCGGCTACGAAGGGCGCTGTGGCGCAAGTGATGCGAAGAGGAAAACAGGTTCTTTCTCTCAGTGTCGACATCCGTTCCTATTGTACGGCAGGACAACAGTCTGGTTTTGTTATGCTCACAGATATGGAACCAGGTGGTAAGGACACCATCTCTATAGTTGCGGCAAGTGGAGGGGAGATACGCCTCGACTATGTTTCCTTGGCTTGGAAGAGTCCGATGCCAGCCCCCTCGCTCTCAGCTTCTTTTCCCGCAGCAACATACGTCTACAATATACAGAACCAAGATCTTCATGCGGCAGATTTTGCCGACTTGGTGATTATCATCCCTACTTCTCAGAAACTACGTGAACAGGCAGAGCGTCTGAAGGCTCACCATGAGAGTTACGACAGTATGCGTGTAAACATAGTCGCTGCAGACGAACTGTACAATGAGTTCTCAAGTGGCACACCAGATGCCAATGCTTACCGTCGCTATCTCCGCATGCTTTATGACAGGGCAGAGAAGAACACGGCGAATATGCCCAAGTATCTCCTGCTCTTCGGTGACTGTGTGTGGGACAACCGTATGCTTACGTCTGACTGTAAGAAACTTTCAGCCGATGATTATCTCCTTGCTTTTGAGAGTGAAAACTCTTTTAGTGAGACAGCTTGTTATGTCAGTGACAGTTGGTATGGTATCCTTTCAGAGGGTGCCGGTGCAGCTCCGAAGCGTGAAATGCAGGATGTGGGTGTGGGACGTTTCCCCGTTACAACGGCAGCAGAGGCGAAGATCATGGTTGACAAGACCATCAATTATGCCACGGACAAGAATGGTGCAGGAGCTTGGCAGAATACCATCATGTTTATGGGTGATGACGGAAACAACAATGTCCACATGAGCGATGTGAACAGTGTCGCCGACAGTATATCGAGCTATTATCCTGGTTTCTTGGTGAAGAAAGTCATGTGGGATGCCTATACGCGTCAGTCTTCTTCTACAGGATTTACTTATCCTGACGTGACCAAGATTATCAAGCAACAGCAAAATAGTGGTGCGCTTGTCATGGACTATGCAGGGCATGGAAGTGCTACCCAGATATCTCACGAACGCGTACTTACGCTCTCCGATTTCTCCAGTTTCCGTAATGCCCACTTGCCTTTATGGGTAACAGCGGCCTGTGACATCATGCCGTTTGACGGTGTGGCAGAAAATATCGGTGAGGCTGCAGTTCTCAACGAAAGGGGTGGAGCTGTGGCATTCTATGGTACCACCCGCACGGTGTTCACTACCGCCAATAAGTATATCAACCATGCCTTCATGAAACGAGTCCTCTCTCTGCAGGATGGTAAACCCATAGCTATCGGTGAGGCTCACCGCTTGGCTCAGAATGACGTGATGCTTGGCAATAACTATTACTATGATAGCAATGGTAACAAAGTGACAGAGAAGGATGTGGATGAGAACCACTTGCAGTATTCTCTACTTGGCGATCCGGCTCTCTCGCTTCGTCTGCCAACAATGAATGTTGTCGTAGACAGTATAGACGGCGTTTCCACTTCTGGTGCGGACATGCCAACCATGAAGGCAGGTGCTGTCGTCAAGATTTCCGGTCATGTGGAAGGTAGCAACGATTTCTCTGGATATGTAGCAGCTACGGTGCGCGATTCTCGTGAATTGGTTACGTGTAAGCTCAACAATACGTCCTCTGATGGCGCAGAGACAGCGTTTACCTATTATGATAGGCTGAACACATTGTACAATGGCTCAGACAGTGTGAAAAACGGAAAGTTTGAGTTCTCTATGGCCGTGCCAAAAGATATCAATTATTCCGACCAACAAGGACTTATCAACCTTTATGCCGTTGATGCAAAGGCAGGTATGCGTGGCAATGGCTCTTGTGATAGGTTTATTGTCGGGGGCAGTGAGGAGACAAAGAACGACTCGGTAGGCCCTTCCATCTATTGTTATCTTAACTCGTCTTCATTTGTCGATGGAGGAAACGTGAACAGTACACCTTACTTTGTGGCACAGGTGAAGGACAAGGACGGCATCAATGCTTCGGGAAGTGGAATAGGCCACGACTTGCTCCTTGTCATCGATGGTGACATGAACAAGACCTACTCGTTGAATGATAATTTTACTTTCGACTTCGGAACCTATATCAGTGGGTCTACCTTCTATAGTATTCCAGAACTTGAGGCTGGCAGGCATACCCTGCAGTTCCGTGCCTGGGATATACAGAACAATAGCTCTACGGTATCACTCAACTTCAATGTGGTGAAAGGACTGGAACCTCAGCTCTTTGACGTGAACGTCACCAACAATCCGGCACGTACCAGTACCACCTTCATCATCAGCCATGACAGAATAGAGAGTGAGATGGATGTAGTGATAGAGATCTTCGATGCTGCTGGACGTGAGATGTGGCGTTATTCCGAGAATGGTGTGCCGGGAACGGGTACCTACGAGGTGACATGGGATTTGTCTGTTGATGGTGGACGTCCCTTGCAGACGGGTGTCTATTTCTATCGTGTCAAAGTAGCTTCTGAAGGCAGTAATTATGCTTCGAAGACCAAGAAACTGATTGTTATTAACAACAAATAGGACTTTTGATAAAATAAAATCCATCCTTTTCCGTTTGTAGGTTATATAGATGATGCCATTATATAATATAATAAGGTGTAACCATCAGGTGTCATTGACAGAGAGAAGATATTATATCAGATAAAAATAGACAACAATAGAACGATACAAATAAGACAACATGGACAGAACAATCAAGATATTCTTGGCAGTAATCCTCGCTCAAGTGGCCATTTGTGTAGAGGCGCAGGAGAAGAAAGAACTCTTCAACCCAGTGGAGTATGCCGTCATTTCGCAGTCTATAGCTCCTGATGCACGTGCTGGTGGTATGGGTGACGTAGGTGTCGCTACCGACCCGGATGCCAATTCGCAGCACTGGAACCCTGCCAAGTATCCGTTTTGTATATCGCGTGCCGGTGTGTCGCTCAACTTCACTCCGTGGCTTCGTTCCTTGGTGAACGATATGAACTTGGCTTACCTTGCCGGTTATTATCGTATAGGTCAACACAGTGCGGTATCTGCTTCTGTGCGCTATTTCAACCTTGGTAAGATCTATACATCAGAGGCTGATGCCAATGCCGGGACAGGAATGACCATCAATCCCTATGAAATGGCTATCGATGTGGCTTACTCCCTTATGCTGAGCGAGAAATTCTCCTTGGCGGCCGCTGTGCGCTGGATTTATTCTGATATGCGTTTTGACTATACAGAGAACTTCACTCCTGCTTCTGCTTTTGCAGCAGACATTGCTGCCTATTATCAGAATTATGTGAACATAGGACAGCGTGAATGTCAGTTGGGTGTGGGTCTTAACATCTCTAATATCGGTAGTAAAATACAGTATGGTGGTAAGGAGTATAGCGAGTTCTTGCCTGCCAATCTGCGCCTCGGTGCTTCGCTGATGGTTCCAATAGACGAGTACAACCGCATTTCCATCACTGCTGATGCCAACAAGTATCTGGTGCCCACAGTGCCTGCTCAAAATGATGGAGAGTCAAGTGATGCCTATGTGCAACGTGTGCATACGGAATATAATAATATGTCGAGCATCACTGGTATTTTCAAGAGCTTCTCTGATGCTCCTGGCGGATTCAAGGAGGAGTTGCAGGAAATCAACTATGGCGTAGGTCTTGAATATACCTACAATGATAAGTTTACGCTCCGTGGCGGTTACCACCATGAGAGTCAGAACAAGGGTAACCGAAAATATTTCGCTGTCGGTGCCGGTTTCAAGATGAGTGTCTTCCAACTTGATGCCGGTTATGTGATTGCTACGGCAAAGTCCAACCCGCTCGACCAGACACTCCGCTTCTCGCTGACCTTTGATATGGACGGCATCAAGGACTTGTTTAAAAAGTAAAAAAGTAAAAAGGTAAAAGGGTAAAAAAGTAAAAAGGTAAAAAAGAGGCATGAAGATAAGAGTCGGTTTTGGATATGATGTCCATAAGTTGGTAGAGGGGCGTGAACTGTGGCTTGGAGGTATCAAGATCGAGCACGAATTAGGCCTGTTGGGGCATAGTGATGCCGATGTGCTGATACATGCTATCTGCGATGCACTCCTCGGTGCTGCCAATATGCGCGACATAGGCTACCATTTCCCGGATACATCTGCCGACACACTGAATGTCGACTCCAAGATTCTCCTTCGCAAGACGGTTGATCTTATAGCTACCAAGGGGTATCAGGTCGGCAATATCGATGCTACGGTATGTGCTGAGCGCCCCAAACTCAATCCGCATGTTCCTGCCATGAAGGCTTGTCTCGCTCAGGTCATGGGGACAGACGAAGAGAATATTTCCATCAAAGCGACGACGACAGAACGCCTTGGTTTTACCGGACGTATGGAAGGCATCTCTGCTTATGCTACAGTACTTGTAGAGAAAGCTTAAGAAGAAAGCTTAATGAGCGTTAATCGTTTCTTAATTTCTGTTGTGTACGCACACATTTGATTGATGTATATCAAAAAATCGCTAAAATCATACATTTTCCTTGCATAATGTTTGGAAGTAATGTGGAAAAAGTAGTAACTTTGCATCGTCAAAAGGTTAATAGATTGTTTAGGTTAGTAGTAATAGATTTAGGTTTTTAGTTATTAGGTTTTAAGGTAGATTGTTTAACAGATAACAAAGGGGGTCGTGAGACTGCCTTTGGATTATGAAAAAATTAAAGTTAAACATACTGATACGCTACAGCTCGTTGAGAGTTGTAGCGTATTTGTTTTGTGCCGGGCATACTCCTATATGCAGCGAGACTTACGAGCCTATAACCTGGAAAAAGGAAAGAGACTATCTGTGAATAGATAGTCATTAAATGGGTTGTCAATAAACTTTTAACACTTGATTTGTTTGATAACTCAAGAAAATTGTTTAATTTTGCATCCTAAATTAGTTACTCTTTAAATCGTTGCTTTATTGATTTATAGCGGTTATAAAGATGCGGCTTTCCGAGAAGCAGTTATTCTTACTCGGTATTTGTGGGAGGACTTAAATATTGATAAATTTTATACATTGATAATATGAACAATAAATTGAATGCTCTATTGAAGTCGGCCGTTTTTACGGTGTTGCTTCTTGTTCCCTTGTTTGCCCAAGCCGCCAAGAAGGCGTGGGTGGAATATCAGGCTGATACACAAACGCTGACATTTCACTATGACGAGAACATGGAGAGTGTGACAGCCACCGCAAAGACTGACCTCGACA
>CAVCDC010000106.1:0-8894 GCA_963600865.1 Firmicutes bacterium CAG:103 | reverse complement strand
AGGTGAAGGCCATCGTGGAGGCCGTGAACAATGGCAAGCTCGACATCGCCGACGTAGACCGCAATGTGCGCCGCATGTTGGAGTACATCGTGAAGACGCCTCGTTTCAAAGGCTACAAGTACAGCAACAACCCCGACTTGAAGGCTCATGCCGCCATCACTCGCCAGAGCAGCACCGAGGGTATGGTGCTCTTGAAGAACGATGCCACACTGCCTATCAAGGACTTGAAGACCGTGGCGCTCTTCGGCGTCAACTCCTACGACTTCATGTCGGGAGGCCTTGGCAGTGGTTGCGTGAACGTGGCTTACTCCGTGGACATGGTGACGGGCTTGAAGAACATCGGTGTGTCCACCACTCCCCAGCTCACTGAGATTTATCAGAACTATGTGAAATATGCCAAGGCAAAGTTGAAGGCAGACAAGAATCCGATGATGTGGTTCTTGGATCAAGGTCAGCCCAAGCTCGACGAAATCGAGATTACCGAGCGTTGCGTGGCCCATGAGGAGCCGCTTGCCGACGCAGCCATCATCACCATCGGTCGTCAGGCTGGTGAGGGTATGGACCGCCAGATCAATGGTGAGTTCAATCTGAACAAGGACGAGCAGGACATGATATTCCGTGTTTCGGACGCCTTCCATGCCAAGGGCAAGAAGGTGATTGTCATCATCAACTCAGGTTCGGTGATGGAGACAGCCAGTTGGAGAGACCGTGTGGATGCCATCCTTGTGGCTTGGCAGCCTGGTATCGAGGGAGGTAACTCTGTTGCCGACATCCTGACAGGCAAGGTGAATCCATCGGGTAAGTTGACCATGACTTGGCCTATCGCAGCCACCGACCATCCTTCTACCGCCAACTTCGCCAAGGAGTACGATATGTACACCTATAAGAATATGGAAGGTTGGGGCAAGGGAGTCATCCCTGGCGTTGACTTCAGCAACCACGAGGAGGACATCTATGTGGGCTATCGCTACTTCGATACCTTCAAGAAGAACGTGGCTTATCCCTTCGGTTACGGTTTGAGCTACACCACCTTCGAGTTTGGCAAGCCATCTGTCAAGGCGAATGGCAACAACATCGAGGTGAGCGTGACGGTGAAGAACACGGGCAAGGTATCTGGCAAGCAGGTGGCCGAGGTATACGTCACCGCTCCCAAGGGTGCCTACGAGAAACCAGCCAAGGAGCTCAAGACCTTCGGCAAGACAAGAGAGCTGAAGCCAGGCGAGAGCCAGACCTTGAAGATGACGTTGGAGAAGCGCGACCTTGCCAGCTTCGACGAGGCGAACAGCCAGTGGAAGGTGGATGCCGGCAACTATCTCTTCCAGGTAGGCACGGACGTAGAGACCATCAAGGGCACCGCTTCCTTGAAGGTGGCAGAATACACAGAGAAGGTAAGCAACGCATGCGCTCCTACAGTTCAATTGAACTATCTGAAGCAGAAATAATCAGTTTGTAACAGCGAAGAAATCCGTTGGTAATATACCTTTGAAAAAATACCCGGGTCTTTTGAAAAAAATACCCGGGTATACGTATATGAAATACCCGGGTTTCGTAATAAAAATACCCGGGTTTCACGAAAGAAAAACCCGGGTGTATTTTTATTATCATTTCAATCCTGTAACGCAGACCTCTTTTCCGCTCTCTATCCACAGACGATAGCTGTCTTCGCCTACCACCTTCTCGATTTCGCCGCAGTTTGAAGTAGGATGTCCATGACTGCAGAAATGAAGATAGCCTGCACCCTCTGTGGCATGGACGCAAATGGTATCCCTGTCCATGTAAACCTTGATTTCTCCGTGGGGCGTGGGCACTGTACCCTCCATAAACTCCAATCCACCTAATACAGGTCTGACTTCAAACTCCTCATAACCGGGTTTGACTGGTTTGACACCTAAGTAATACTTGCCAAGGAGATATACAGGACTGGCACCCCAGGCATGGCAAAGGCTCTTGCCGTAGGGGCGACCATACATGGCAAGATGGTCGGCGAGTGGACGTGTCTCCCCATTGTCTATAGACGGGTCATAAGCCTCCCAGAACGAGGTGGCTCCATGGGCAAGCATACCACCCCAATATTCCTTCATTCGAGCAAGCACCTCCTGTTGGTTGCCCAGCGAACATAGAGCTTCCAGTTCATAGAACTGCATGTAGGGAGTAGTGATAGGCATCACCTTGTCATTGTAGATGACATTTTCCGCCACTTCCCGTTTTTGTTCCTCCGAGAAATAGTCGAAGAAGATGGCAAACATATTGGCGTAACGTGTCACTTCCTTGCTGCGCTTGCCGTTTACCACATTGTGAACAAGGGCATGCTGTGCCTTGTCCCAGAATGTGGGCAACAGTTTTTTGCGCAGAGAAAGGTGGAGGGCGTGATACTTCTCTTCGTCCTCGCTGTTCTCTACAAGTTGGGCACAGAGTGCCATGGTCTCAAGACTTTTACAGAAGAGTAGTTGTTCGAAGGCAAGGACACCATGCTTGTCCATAGGCGATGGTGACCAGTCTACAAAAACCCAGTCTCCTGGCTGTCCTTCCATCATACCTTGTTCCTGAGTGCGTGACAGACAATAGTCCATGAGCGTCTGCATACGTGGATAAATCTGTTCCACGAAGTGCTTGTCGCCCGTATACATATAATAGTCATAGATGCCCAAGAACCAGTAGAACGTATAGTCCATGATGGTATTGATATGAGCTGTCACGGGGTCTTTACCACGCAACTGCCATGTGGTGCGACGCACACAGGCGGCATCGAAGTAGAGGTAGTAGTTCATGAGATAGCTCTGGTAAGCGTCTCCACTCCATGTCCAGCGGTCACGCTTAATGCCGTCGATGAAGAACTCTCGGGTAGTGAGGTAGAGCGTGCGTTCGCCTACTTTCCACATGCGGTTTATCTCTTCGTCGTTGCAATGGAAAGAAGCTCTCACCTGCTCTGGCATAAACTCATACTGTAGGGAGATGCCTTCGTAATCTACACCCTCTTCTGCCACAATATATACATAGCGCAAAGCCTTGCTGTTTTCTGTCACATAACAATCCATTGTCCCCGGGCATAGTAGTAAAGGGGTACCGGTCGACTCATCGGTCACGCCGCCATTCCCCTCTACCCTGAACACGTCAAGCGTCTCGCAGTGTTCTGTGCTAAGAGCTTCCTCCTCGCTCTCTCCATAATATGCATGGAGGATGCCATTGCCTGAGGGCTTTTCTATGACAAGATAGCCGAAGGTCTCGCATCCGAAGTCATAGAGTTTGCCGGCCTTTGCCTTTGTCACCGCCTTGGGTGTGATGTGTTCTTGTGACAGAGTAAAGCGAGAAGGAAGAGCGTGCTTGTCGTGAAAATCCCAGCATGGCACGTCCCAGCATCCGGCATCCATATATTCCGACACGCTGGTGTCACTCGCCTTGCCCGATTCGTCTATCCACTCCTTGTCCTCATTAGTTACCTGCCAGGTGCCATCGCTGCAGAATGTCTTACCTTGCACCCATAGGGCAGGAGGTGTGGACTGATTCCATACCTTGATGTTCAAACTGTGTGGGCCTGCAGGAATGGTGAGTTGGTGGGGCATACCGAAAAGTAGTTTGCCGTCCAACTTCACGTTGTACTTACCCTCTGCCGCTATTTCTATAGTCTCCTCTGCCACAAGATTCAAATGGTGAGAAAACTCTACCGTCACATAATGACTGTCTTGCTTCCAGAACGGAGGAAAAAAAGCGCCGCGCTCCGTGCGGCGGTTGTTCAACTTGTTGCCGAGCCATATCTCGTAGTCTCCGGGATACCATATCCACGTTGCCTTGTTGGTCTTCATACGCTTCGTCGTTGTTTGATGATTCATGTTGATGGTGGAAAGTTAGTCCTTCCATTTATATAGACGGAAAAGCCTATACTTTGTCACCATATCGTTCACGAGTAATCTCATCAAGCGACTTCCCTTGCGTACGTGGTGCCCAGATGGCTCCCACCAAGAGTGACACGACAAGAAGAGCGACCATGACGGCTCCTGCCACTTGGAATCCCTCGCCATGTGCACCATAGATATGGACAAACTCAAGTCCCCAGAGCGCTGAAAGTCCTCGTACCAAGAAGAACATGATGCCTTGGGCTGCTGCCCGATATTTGGCGGGGAAAAGTTCCGAGGCCCAGAGGGCATAGAATCCCTGTACCGAGATACCTCCCTGTATCGCCCACAACAGTGAGAAGAAAAGTAGTCCTGCCATGCTCGTGATGCCGATGCCAAGGATGACTACCCATGCTAATACGGCACAGCCTACTCCCACGATGTAGAGCAAGCGCTGGTTGACTTTGTCTACCAAGAGGGAGAACACAAGGGTGGCAAGGATGATGACTACCCATTGACCAACCGACAGGAGGTTCGCCTGTTCGTTGGTGAGTCCGCCTACAGTCTCATAGATATGCTGTTGGAAGAACCCCATCACCGAACTGACAAGGTTCCAAGTAAGGTAAATGCCTGCCAAGAAAACAATTGTACGCACGTTCACCTTGTTGGTGAGCAGGGTGCCGAACGAAGAGAAAATACCCTTCTTTTGACTGTTTGCTCCCTCTTCAGCTTTGGCAGCCTGCCACTCAGCCGATTCCTGTAGTTGGCGTTGCAATAGCCAGGCGATGAACGACACGATGAAAAGCGAAGCGAAGACGATGCGGCTGCTGAATACGTGAAGCGAAGCTCCTGAGGCTTCTCCTCCTGTAAGTGCAGAGGCAATTGCTGCCACGCAGGGATAGAGCAAACCGCCCTCTGCCTCACCGCCAGAAGGTGGTGCCAAGAGAGTACCTAATACGAGGATTACCGTTGGGCCTACGCCCCATGCCATCTGCGAGATGCCGATGTTGCGCCCACGGTTGTGTATGTCCGAACTTTCGGAGATATAGGTCCATGATGCCGGTACGCCCACGCCTACCGAGATGCCTGTGATGAGAAAACCTGCCAACAGCATGGGGAAATTGAAGGAGAGCATGATACATGCTACGCCAACCATATAGACCAACATATTATAGGTATAGATAGCCTTTCGCCCATATCGGTCGGCAAGGAAACCGCCTATAATAGCACCGATGGCTGCTCCGAGGCAGTTGGCGCTGATGGCATTGAGCCATCCAAGGTGTGAAGAGGTCAGGTTGAGGTAGTTTTGCCAGAGGGTCAAACCGCTGGCTCCTGCCACAATGGCTCCTGCGTCAAGATAGTTGGTTAATGAAACGGCAATAGTACTTTTTAATGTTCCTTGGGTTGATGTCATAGTTATTGGTTTTGTTTTAGTAATTTCGTCTTGAGTAGTTTGGGTTCCAACGCCTTGGAACTGCGAGTTGAACGGTTTTTCATGGTAAGGATTAGTAAGAGAGGTTTGCCTTTAGCGCTGTATTCTTCCTCCACTTCCAGTCATGTTGGCAATGATTTCCTCTTCTGTGACGAGGTTTTGGTCACCGGGCACTGTGTTCTTCAGTGCACTTGCCGAGAGTGAGAAGTCAAGGCATCGCTGGTTGTCGTCTGTCCACTTGCGCCAAGCATGTATGTAGGCACCTATAAAGGCATCACCGACGCCCATGGGGTCAATGATGGGTTGGATGTCGTAGATGCGTGTCGTGTACAACTGGTCTGTCACGGCATCATAGAGCACTCCCGTGAGTGTGTGGTGACTGCTTGCTATCTGGTTGCGCACTGCCATGACCATCTTCTTGCATTTGGGGAAGAGCGTGTGCATCTTCCTGAAGTATTCGAGATAAGCGGGACGGTCCATCACATAGTTGGAATCCTCTGCCTTGAAGGGAATATGGTGTATGCCACTTGCGACCTCCCACTCGTTTTGGTCGCCGAAGATGATGTCGCTATACTGCATCATGCGGAAAAGCACGTCATGCGGTTCGAGACCGTAGCCCCACAGATTCTTCCGATAGTTGATGTCACATGCAACGGTAAGTCCATCCTGTACGGCAAGTCTGATGGCATCCATCGTCGACTCCATGGCGTCGCGGCTGATGGCGCACGTAATGCCCGAGCAATGGAACACGGCAGCATCTGCCAACACCTTTTCCCACTTGACCATACCTTGTTTCAAGGTATAGAAAGAGGAGTTCTTGCGGTCGTAAACCACGCGGGAGTTACGCATGGCGACGGCTTCTTCAAAATAGTATGTGCCAAGACGGTCTCCGCCCTTTACCACATGAGAAACATTGAGACCATACTCTCTGAGGTGCATCAGTGCCGCCTCGCCAAGTTCGCCGTAAGGCACACGGGTGACATATTCTACGTTTTCTCCCAGACATGCCAAGGCGATGGCTGCATTTGCCTCGCTGCCACCATAGTTGCCTTCCATGCGCCGACCTTGTGACAAGCGTTGATAACCGGGCTTGGAAACCCTAAGCAATATTTCCCCGAAAGTAACAATCTTTGTTCTCATAATGATATCCTTATTTTAAAAGGAGTTAAGGAGTTGTGGAGTGTAAGGAGTTAAGACAAATGCCATTTGCTAAAAACAGAATCTGCATTTCATCTTATAGACTGTTGTCTTAACTCCTTAACTCCGTTAACTCCTTAACTCCTATATTCTATAGAATTACTTCTTCTCTACCAGTTCCTTGGTATCACGGGCGATGACAATCTCCTCGTCGGTAGGCACTACCACAACCTTTACCTTGCTGTCGTCGGTAGAGATGATGGCTTCCTCTCCGTGAATCTTGTCGTTCACCTCCTTGTTGATCTTGATGCCCAAGAACTCCAAGCCTGCGCAAGCATCCTCGCGAAGGTCGGTTTGGTTCTCACCAACACCGGCTGTGAAGACGATGGCGTCAACGCCACCCATGGCTGCTGCATAAGCACCAATGTACTTCTTGATGCGATACTTGTACATGTTGAGCGCCAAGATAGCCTTCTCGTTACCCTCGTTGGCTGCCTTCTCTACATCACGCATATCAGAAGAGATACCTGTAATACCGAGCACACCACTCTTCTTGTTCAGGTAGTCGGCCATCTCCTGTGGCTTCATGTTCAACTTCTCCATCAAGTAAGTAACGGCAGATGCGTCGATATCACCGCAACGAGAACCCATCATCAAACCAGCCAATGGAGTCAAGCCCATAGAGGTATCCATTACCTTACCGTTCAATACGGCAGCTACAGAACCGCCATTACCTACGTGGCAAGTGATAACCTTGGAGTTGTTCTGGTCGAGACCGAGGATTTCGCAAACTCGCTTGGAAACATAACGGTGAGATGTTCCGTGGAAACCATAGCGACGTACGTGATACTTCTCGTACAACTCGTAAGGAATGGCATAGAGGTAAGCGTAGTCGGGCATGGTGCTGTGGAATGCGTTGTCGAACACGCAAACCTGAGGAGTGCCAGGCATCAAAGCGTCAACGGCACGAAGACCCTTCAAGTGACCGGCGTTGTGAACAGGAGCGAGGTCGCAAAGTTCCTCGATACCATCCTCCACGCTCTTGTCTACGATGACACTCTCCTTGTACTTGTCGCCACCCTGAACGACACGGTGACCTACGGCGTCGATTTCCTTCAAGTCCTTGATGGCACCAATCTCTGGGTCGAGCAAGCACTTGAACACGAAGTTCACACCCTCCTTGTGGTCGGGCATGTCGTGCATAATCTGCTTCTTCTCGCCGTTAGGCAACTTCACCTTGATGAATGCGTTGTCGAGACCGATACGCTCTACACCACCCTGAGCCAATACCGACTCATCGTCCATATTATATAACTTGTACTTGATAGACGAGCTACCACAGTTCAATACCAATACTTTCATTTAATGTTTAATTTTTAATGTTTAATGTTTAATTGAAGAACGAAGCAATTGGATTTTTCACTCTTCGTTCTTCACTCTTCACTCCTTACGCCTTCTTGGCATCCTGAGCCTGGCAAGCCGTGATGGCTACCATGTAGTAGATGTCGTCTACGGAACAACCACGAGAGAGGTCGTTCACTGGACGAGCGATACCCTGGAGGATAGGACCGATGGCGATGGCACCGCCCAAACGCTGAACGAGCTTGTAGCCGATGTTACCCACCTCAAGGTTTGGCACTACCAATACGTTGGCCTTACCAGCCACGTTAGAACCTGGAGCCTTCTTGGCAGCTACCGAAGGAACGAGAGCTGCGTCAGCCTGAAGCTCGCCGTCGAGATGAAGCTCGGGGAACTTCTCCTTGGCAATGGCCACGGCATCCTTCACCTTATCTATAATATATACGCTCTTGCCAGTCTCCTTGTCGATGGCATCCTTGGCGCTACCCTTGGTAGAGAAGCTCAACATAGCCACGTTTGGCTCGTCGATGCCAGCCACAGATTTGGCTGTCTGAGAGGTGGTGTAGGCAATCTGAGCCAACTGGTCGGCTGTAGGATTAGGAGTTACAGCAACGTCGCCCATTACCACAACACCGTCCTTGCCATACTGCTTCTGGTCGGTGATGAGCAACATGGCACCGCTCACGCAAGTGATGCCGGGAGTACACTTGATGATCTGGAGAGCAGGACGAAGTGTGTCGCCAGTAGTGCTCAATGCACCAGAGATCTGGCCGTCAGCACCCTCAGTCTTGATGATCATGCAACCGAGGTAGAGATTGTTCTTGGTCACGAGTTCGCGAGCCTGCTCCACGGTCATGCCCTTCTTCTTGCGAAGTTCGGCGAGCTTCTCTGCATACTCCTCAGTCTTGGGATTGTTTTGTGGATCAACAATAGTAGCCTTGTCGATGTTGTTAAGTCCCCACTCAGCGGCGAGGCTCTTAATGTTGGCAGGGTTACCGATGAGGATGATGTCTGCGAGGTCATCAGCCAATACTTTGTCGGCTGCTTTCAAAGTACGCTCCTCTTCTGCTTCGGGGAGCACGATGCGCTGCTTGTCAGCTTTAGCGCGAGCTACGATTTGCTGTAATAAATCCATT
>CAVCDC010000105.1:0-9041 GCA_963600865.1 Firmicutes bacterium CAG:103 | reverse complement strand
GAGAATAACAACTTATATATAATACAATTACAACCTAACGTTATGTCAAACAACAAAGAGAAACTCTTTACCGAGTTTACGGCTCCTACCACCCAGGAATGGCTTGACAAGATTCAAGTGGACCTGAAGGGAGCTGACTTCGACAAGAAACTGGTATGGAGAACCAACGAGGGCTTCAATGTTCCCCCGTTCTATCGCCGCGAAGACGTGCAGAAACTGAAGACTCCCGACGCTCTGCCCGGTGAGTTTCCGTTCGTTCGTGGCAACAAGAAGAACGACAACACATGGTATGTGCGCCAGAACATCAACGTGAACGGCGACGCCAAAGCCGCCAACGCCAAGGCTCTCGACATCCTCAACAAGGGCATCGACTCGCTGGGCTTCCACTTCGGTGGCGACATGGTGAGCCGCGAGTTTGTGGAGACGCTCCTTGACGGTATCGAGTGCGAGTGCATCGAACTGAACTTCAACACCTGCAAGCGTCATTCGGTTGAGTTGGCCAACATACTCACCTCTTACTTTGAGAGCAAGGGCTACGACAAGGAGAAGATTGTGGCCTCGATAGACTGGGACCCGATTGAGAAGATAGTCATGCACGGCATGGACGTGACCCCTATCCTGCAGTTTGCTCCGCAGCTCGTGGACGCTGTGAAGGACTATCCCCACTTCCGCTGCATCACCGTCAACGCCGCAGCGCTCAACAACGCCGGTGCATACATCGTGCAGGAACTGGGCTACGCTCTCTCTTGGGGCAACGAGTATCTCGCCGAACTGGTGGATGCTGGTGTGGATCCCGCTTTGGCTGCAAAGAAGATAAAGTTCAACATGGGCATCTCGGAAAACTATTTCATGGAGATAGCAAAGTTCCGCGCCGCACGTCTGCTTTGGGCAGAGATAGTGAAGCAGTATTTGCCCGAAAACAGTTGCAACTGCGCCTGCAAGATGTGCGTCAACGCCACGACAACGTCTTACAACATGACCATGTTTGACAGCTATGTCAACCTGCTTCGCTCGCAAACGGAGACCATGAGTGCCGCCATCGCTGGTGTACACTCCATCGTGGTGCGTCCGTTCAACGAGACCTATGAGCGTCCTACCGACTTCTCCGAGCGCATTGCGCGCAACCAGCAGTTGCTGCTCAAGGAAGAAAGCCACTTCGACAAGGTGGTTGACCCCTCGGCAGGTTCCTACTTCATCGAGGAACTCACCACTTCGCTGGCCGACGCAGCTTGGAAACTGTTCCTGAAGATTGAGGACGAAGGTGGTTTCCTCGCCGCAATAAAGAACGGAACGGTGCAGGACGACATCAACGCCACCAACGTAAAGCGTCATGGAGACGCCGCAAAGCGCAGGGAATTCATTCTCGGAACAAACCAATTCCCTAACTTCACGGAAAAGAGCGACGGCAAGACACCTCTTGAGGGCGGTCACCACAGTTGCGGACACGAGTCTGCGCCGTTCAAAGCCATCCACTCTTCACGCCTGGCAGCCGACTTTGAACAGCTCCGTCTGGCCACAGAGAACAGCAATAAGGTGCCCACGGCATTCATGCTGACCATAGGCAACTTGGCTTGGCGACAGGCTCGCGCACAGTTCAGCAGCAACTTCCTGGCTTGTGCCGGCTACAAGATCATCGACAACCTCGGTTTCGACACAGTTGAGGAAGGCGTCGACGCAGCCTTGAAGGCCAATGCCGACATCGTGGTGCTGTGCTCCAGCGACGACGAGTATGCCACCTATGCCATCCCGGCGTTCCAGTATCTGAACAACCGCGCCATGTTTGTAGTGGCAGGAGCACCGGCTTGCATGGAAGACCTCAAGGCCGCCGGCATAGAAAACTTCGTGCATGTGAAATGCAACGTGCTGGAAACTCTCCGCGAGTATAACAAGAAGTTAGGAATATAAGGGTGGTTCTATAAATTACCTTTGGCAGATTGCGAGTCTATTTTCGAGGTCAATGTGTCTGCGAGTGAAGGAGTATAGCGGGCTATACGACTGAGCGAACAGACAGATTGAACCGAAAAGAGACTGCAAGATGACAAAACGTAAATCGCCAAGCATTAAACAAAAATACGGTGGTAATTCATAGAACCACCCTAAAGTATTATCCACAATGAGAAAGAACTTTAAAGACATAGATATATTCGCCGACATCAAAGCCTCTGACGGTAGCCAGTGGCAGAAAGACAACGGCATCAAATACAACTGGAAGACTCCTGAACACATTGAGGTCAAGCCCGCATACACCAAGGAAGACCTTGAAGGCATGGAACACCTCGACTTTGCGGCTGGTATTCCGCCGTTCCTGCGTGGCCCCTACTCCATGATGTATCCCTTCCGTCCGTGGACCATCCGTCAGTATGCCGGTTTCTCCACAGCCGAAGAGTCCAACGCGTTCTACCGCCGCAACCTCGCTTCAGGCCAAAAGGGTCTGTCTGTGGCGTTTGACCTGCCCACACACCGTGGCTACGACCCCGACAACGAGCGTGTAGTGGGCGATGTGGGTAAGGCTGGTGTGTCCATCTGTAACGAGGAAAACATGAAGGTGCTCTTCGACGGCATACCTCTCAACAAGATGTCGGTGTCCATGACCATGAACGGAGCTGTGCTTCCCATCCTCGCCTTCTACATTGTGGCTGGTTTGGAGCAGGGCGCAAAGCTCGAAGAGATGGCAGGAACCATCCAGAACGACATTCTCAAGGAGTTCATGGTGCGCAACACCTATATCTATCCGCCAGCGTTCTCGATGAAAATCATCGCCGACATATTCGAGTACACGTCGCAAAACATGCCTAAGTTCAACTCCATATCCATCTCCGGCTATCACATGCAGGAGGCTGGAGCCACGGCCGACATTGAGCTGGCATACACCTTGGCCGACGGTATGGAGTATATCCGTGCCGGAGTCAACGCAGGTATCGACATCGATGCGTTCGCTCCGCGCCTGTCGTTCTTCTGGGCCATCGGTGTGAACCACTTCATGGAGATTGCAAAGATGCGTGCCGCACGTGTGCTGTGGGCTAAGATAGTGAAGAGCTTTGGCGCGAAGAATCCCAAGTCAATGGCTCTGCGAACTCACTCGCAAACGTCGGGATGGTCGCTCACTGAGCAGGATCCATATAATAATGTAGGCCGCACCTGTATCGAAGCCATGGCGGCAGTGCTCGGTCACACGCAGTCGCTGCACACCAACGCTCTCGACGAGGCCATCGCCCTGCCTACCGACTTCTCGGCACGTATAGCCCGAAACACTCAGATTTATATCCAGAACGAGACGAAGGTGTGCAAACACATCGACCCGTGGGCTGGTTCATACTACGTGGAGAGCCTCACCAACGAGCTTATCCACAAGGCTTGGGAACACATCCAGGAGATTGAGAAGCTTGGCGGTATGGCCAAGGCCATCGAGACTGGAGTGCCCAAGATGCGCATCGAGGAAGCAGCTGCCCGCACACAGGCTCGCATAGACAGTGGTGTGCAGGTAATCGTGGGTACAAACAAGTATCGTCTTGACCACGAAGACCCCATCGATATCCTCGAAGTGGACAACACGGCAGTGCGCAAGCAGCAGGAGGAGTGCTTGAAGGAGGTTAAGGCCAAGCGCGACGGCGAGGCTTGCAAGAAGGCACTGGCCGAACTCACCGAGTGCGTGCGCACAGGCAAGGGCAACCTCTTGGCTCACGCCATAGAGTGTGCGAAGCTGCGCTGCACATTGGGCGAGATAAGCGACGCTTGCGAAGAGGTAGTTGGACGTTACAAAGCAATCATCAGAACAATATCAGGCGTGTATTCATCAGAAAGCAAAAACGACAAGGACTTTGAGTTGGCATGCCAGCTCACAGATGAGTTTGCCAAAAAGGAAGGTCGTCGTCCACGTGTGTTCATCGCAAAGATGGGACAGGACGGACACGACCGTGGCGCAAAGGTTGTAGCAACAGGCTATGCCGACTGTGGTTTCGACGTTGACATGGGACCGTTGTTCCAGACTCCCGCCGAGGCAGCGCGCGAGGCAGTGGAAAACGACGTGCATGTTGTGGGTGTTTCTTCGCTCGCCGCAGGTCACAAAACCCTCGTTCCGCAACTCATTGCCGAACTGAAGAAACTCGGTCGTGAGGACATCATGGTAATAGCTGGCGGTGTGATACCTGCCCAGGACTACGACTTCCTCTACCAAGCCGGCGTTGCCGCCATCTTCGGTCCCGGCACATCCGTGGCCAAAGCCGCCGTTGAAATGATGAAGATTCTGTTGGAAAAGGAATAATTCCACAGCGATTATTCCTCTGATTCTTCTGCAGTATTTGCTGAAGAATCAGTGGTATTTCACTGAAAACTCAAAGCGTGGAGCGTCATTACCCAATGATTCTCCACGCTTTTTTCATAGGCAAAAACTTGACTAAAAATCCGAATTGCCTTGGTCTTGCTGCAAAAGTTGCCCGCTGTGCAACTTTTTGTACAGGTCTATTAACTAAAATTAATTCCGCCAACGGGTTTGCATATATAAAGTATATTGCCGAAATTTGCATATAATAAGGAAAAACATATAGACGACACCCCTGTAATTGTCTTATGTATAGAGAAGATAAGCGAAAAACTCTGGTAAGCGAACTCCCCCTCAGCATCTCCGAGGAGGATTGCAAGGCGTGCATGCGACTCCTGCCTGCATGGCGAAAGAAGAAGGCCGAGTCTTTTCGACACGCCACGGACAGGATGCTGTGCGCGAAGGCTTATTTGCTGCTTTGCCAACTGCTCGAAGAATGGACGGGTAAAACAGTAATGCCAGACTTCGCTTACGGTGAACACGGCAAACCTTATCTACCCGATTTCCCCGACATTCATTTCAACATGAGCCATTGCCATAGGGCAGTGGTATGCACAATTGGCTCCATGGAAGTGGGATGCGATGTGGAAGAGATACCCGACAAGTTGGATGACGATGTCATAAACTTCTGTTTCTCACAAGAGGAAAAAGAGGCAATCTATCATTCCGACAACCCAGAGGTGGAGTTCACCCGACAGTGGACGCGAAAGGAGGCATTGCTCAAACTCCATGGCATCGGACTCATCGACGAATTGCCCTCAGTCTTGAAATCTCCATTGGCTCAAGACGTATGCTTCGAGACCAACATCTGCCAGGATGCCGGCTACATTTATACCATCTGCTACAGAACCAATCCAAAACAGTAATCACTTAGCGAAAGATGAGCATGAAGAAAAACAGATTGTCTTTCCAGACACGGTTGTACTTGTACATCTTGTTTCTGACCATCGTGATATTCGGCTGCATAGCAATAGCCTTCGGCTCCTACAGTCGCCAGCAAGAGGAGTCGCAGGCTTCTCTTTATACCTTTGCCTTGCAAAACGCTACAATCCAGAACATGGATGACGAGTTGGTATGGATGGAGTCTGTGGTGGAGATGACCATTGTGAAACACATGTCCAGTCCAAAGGAAGACCATGCTGACGCTCTGCAGTTCATCGGTCAGTTGGTGAAGAACAACAATCTGATATTGGGAGTGGGATATATATCCTATGACAAAGAGCTGCATGACGAAGCCACACTGGACTATGTATACGAAGACGGCATAGAAAACATTATCTGCAAAGAAATCCCCCTCAGTAAATACAACTACACAAAGACGCAATGGTATAAGAGTGCCGTAAGCAAAGACAAGGGAGAATGGACGGAACCCTATATCGACCAGGTGGGAAGCCACAAGCCAATCGTGTCGTATGCCAAGGCAATGAGGGACGAGGATAATAAGGTGATGGGCCTTGTGGTAATCGATGTATCGCTGGCCGACCTTTCCGACGAACTGGGTACCGTGCAGCCTTTCGAAAACAGCTATTCCTTCATCCTCAGCAGAAAAGGCACCGTCATAGCCCATCCCGACACGAGCCTCGTCTTCAAGGAGAATATTTTCTCCATGGCACATCTCCTGGACGACGATGACTACACTACGTTGGGGAAAAGAATGTTGGCCGGAGAGAGGGGAACCCTGCATTGCGAACTGGGCGACACCGACGTGCTTATAAGCTACGCTCCGTTGCCCCATGTGGGGTGGACCGTTGCCAGCGTGTGCCCCTACTCCACAATCAAGTCTGAGCTGGGATCGGTCGCCTTCACCGTCTTGGTGGTATCGCTCATCGGTATCGTCTTGCTGTTGGTGTGCGTCAGCGTTTTGATTTCCCACATGGTCCGTCCCCTGAGGGAAATGACTGACGCGGCCTACCGC
This sequence comes from Firmicutes bacterium CAG:103, assembly GCA_963600865.1. Taxonomy (GTDB): domain Bacteria; phylum Bacteroidota; class Bacteroidia; order Bacteroidales; family Bacteroidaceae; genus Prevotella. Next base: position 2,808 of record CAVCDC010000105.1, on the reverse strand, counting down.
ATAGCCCAGGGCAACTTCGACGTGTCTCTCCCCGAGACGGCAACGGACGGTGACTTCCGCAAACTGCATGCAGCCTTCACTCACATGCAGAGTTCCATCAAAACCTACATCCACGACCTGAAAACCGTCACCAAGGAACAAGCCAGAATCAAGAGCGAACTCAGCGTGGCTCACCGCATACAGATGGAGATTCTGCCCATCGACTTCGTGCTGCCTCAGGGATATGAGAACATTGACATCGACGCCTTCCTCACTCCTGCCCGCAGCGTGGGAGGCGACTTCTACGACTTCTGGTTGGAAGACGGCAAGATATACTTTTCCATCGGTGACGTGTCGGGCAAGGGTATCGCCGCAGCCATGGTGATGGCAATGACGTGTACGCTCTTCCGAAGCTTGGTGAGCAAGCACGAGTCTACCAACGAGATCATGTCGCTGCTCAACAAGATGCTGACGCGCAACAACCAGACCGAGATGTTTGTCACCATGTTCATCGGTGTGATCGACACCCAGACTGGCGAACTGGCCTATTGCAACGCCGGCCACACCGCCCCATTCATCTTCTCCGACAATGGATGCAGCCAGCTGCCCATGCTCCCCAAGTTGCCTCTCGGACTCTTCGACGGTGTGACCTATGTGGAACAGAAATACACCATGAAGGAAAATCAGAAAATACTGCTCTATACCGACGGTCTGACGGAGGCGGAGAATGAACAGCGCGAGCAACTGGGCAAGCAGCGCGTGAAAGAGATTCTCGACGGAATGGACGACAAGACCTCCCATGAGACAATTATGGAAATCAGACGACAGCTGAAAACCTTCGTGGGCAACGCGGAGCAGAGCGACGACCTCACCCTCTTTGCCATCTCATACAAAGGTTGTGACTCGCTCATCATCGACAACCGCATCGAAGAATTGAAGAAGCTACCCGTCTTCCTGAACAAACTGGGCACAGAGCTGAATCTCGACAAGCGACTCCTGCTCTCGCTCCGTCTCGCCTTGGAAGAGGCTATTGTGAACGTGGTGAACTATGCCTACCCGAAGGGAGAGACCGGAAAAATAAACCTCAAGGTGAAGTACAAGCAACAGGAATCGCTCCTGCGCTTGGAACTGACCGACAGCGGCAAGCCCTTTGACCCCACGTCCGCAGAGGACGCCAACCTCACGCATAGTGTGGAAGACCGACCCGTGGGAGGACTGGGAATATTCCTCATCAAAAAACACATGGACGAGGTGACCTACAAGCGAGAGAACGGCATGAACAAACTCATGATGACCAAAAAGATTACTAAGCAGCAATAAACTCAATCATAAATTTTTAACGACTAAAACTATGGAAATAAACAGCAAGAAATCTGAAGATAAGACGATTATCGAGGTGAAGGGGTATCTGGATGCCACCAACGCCGAGGAGTTTCAGAAGGTAGTGGACGCTTTGTCCGCTGAGGACACCCAACTGGTGGTTGTGGACTGCGAGGGACTGGAATACATCAGTAGTTCAGGTCTGCGTGTATTTATCACCTTATTAAAGAAAGCACAGAAGAACGGAGGAAAAGTGCAGGTGGAAAACCTGAACAGTACGGTGAGGGAGATATTCGACATGACCGACTTCTCTTCCCTCTTTGGACTGTAGCGGAACTTACAAAACAAAAATCAAACTCTTCAAAAGAACTCGCCTTATGAACACACATTCTTTGCTCCAGTCGCAGTTGGACGTATTTATGGAATGGATAGGTAATCCATTGGCCACGAAATACAACACAAGTTTCTGCACCCGCTTGGCAGACAGTATCGACACGGAACAGTTGAAGGATGCCCTGGAACGCATCTTCTACGACCATCCCGACCTCTCCATGCGCTTCAAGATGGAGAACGGTGTGCCAATGCAGTGGCGTGACGAGACGATGAAACCCAATATCGAGTGCGTCGAGATGACGGAGGAAGAGGCCAAGCGGCTTGTCGACGGTGCTTACATACGACCGTTCGACCTGCTCAGCGGCGAACCGCTCCATCGCTACACCATCGCTCATACCAAGGGAGGCAACTATCTCTTCCTCGACGTACACCATATATTATATGACGGCACATCACATCTCAATTTCCTAAACGACCTCGACCGTTATTACGCTCGCCCCACATATCGCCAACCGCAAACCTACGGACTCATCGAGGCTGCCGAGGCAGAACAGCAACAGTTCGAGACCGAACGTTACGCCGAGGCACGAAAGAATGTGCTCGACCACCTTGCCAGTTGCGAGTTCCCCGTCTATGCCGAGGGCAGTGCCGGAGAGTGGAAGGAAATGCGAGAGGAATGGGTTACACTGGATGACGGCAAGGAGGTGGACGACTGGTGCCACGCCCACGGTGTGCAGACCTCCCAGCTGTTCTACGCTGCCTTCACCCTTGCCTTAGCCAAGCTCCTGCGCCGCAACGACATCTCCTACCAGACGGAATACGCCGGACGCACTGAAGCCGAGAAGACCAACTATGGTATGTATGTGAAGGGGTTGCCCATGCGCATCGAACTGGACTACAAGAAAACCATCGGCGAATACCTCGCCTCCTTCCGCAGCGAGTGGCGCTTCGCCAAGACCGAATGTGCCATCTATCCACTCACACATCTTTATAACGACCTACAGGACCTGCCCAGCATCAAGTTTAATTTCCTCGGCAGCATCAATATCCTGGAGCATACCCTCGGAGGCGAGATGCACCACTGGCGCTATCTACGCAGCATGGTGACCGACAGCGATCTGACCGTGGAAATCTTCACCAAGAACGGCGGCTATGAAATCAACGCCAACGCCAGCG
>CAVCDC010000104.1:0-9083 GCA_963600865.1 Firmicutes bacterium CAG:103 | reverse complement strand
CCCGAAGGGGTCAAAACAACGTGCCTTCGGGGGTCAAATGGGCGTGGCTTTTCCATGCGTCCACAAAACCATGATAACCCTTCTTGATATATTGGGCACTTGCCATCGTAGGCAAAAGTACCATAAGAAACAATATAACCTTTTTCATTGTTTACCTCTACTTTTTACTTACGACAATCAATCGTTACTGTACCTCCATTATTGAGAAATACGTCCTTTACCTTGGACTTATTCTTGTAATGGTTTTGAAGAGCCGTTTGGACTTGGCTGTATGTAATGTCAGAAGCTAATGCTTTCCTCTTGACAATAATCAGTCGTCCCATAGGTGTGACGGTAAACTTTCCATCGCTGGTATCTGTAGCTTTCTTGCCTAAGGCATCGTACTTTTCATAAACGGTGTCGAGCATGTCTATGAAATGGTCGGTCTTCAGAAAGAGGGCAGAAAATGTCTGAGACTCTGTATCATCATCGTTGTCTTTACTGCACGATGTAAATGCAAAAGTAAGACTACATAGCAACAATAGTGTTGACATGCAATAGAATAAATGTTTCTTCATAAGCTTATTTATTTTTCTTTACAAATTTCTGGTACTCATCGCCTTTATATTCTTTACTTTTGAGGATATTGAGGACAACCTTGTCAGGGAAATCCAAACGAAGATTAGCCGTTTCGGGATATTTGGCATTTGAACTCCAGAATGTGAAGTTGTATTTTTCTCCAGGATAGAGTTCCTTACCGATGCTTCCATCATCCTGAGCCATAAACTTACCGCTACGGTCATAATAGTTGATGTGGTATTTGATGCCCTCAATGGGATATGCCAAATTATTGACCACTCGTCCCTCACCATGCGCATCACCACTATAGCTTGTTTCCCACGACCAGTTCAGCAATTTTACTTTTTCGGACAACTCCATTTGCGTGTTTAGATATTCATCGTAAATCATTGCACGAACGGTTTCAATTCTTTTGGCTAAATCCAAATCGTTGAGTGACTTATTGGGGAAAGCACCCGTTGCTTTGCCAAAATACTGAGTGTCCTTATCTGTTTCCACCAATCCCTGTGAGTCAAAGATACGCAGTTTCTCTGCCTTGTCCTTTGTGATAAAGAGTGTTACGCTGTCTTGTTTGAACGTGCCAGACGCATCAGTATAACTGTTGTAACATCTCACGGTGAATGTGTCGTTCTCAACCGTCACGTCGGATTCATCAATATCAACAACATCCGACTTACCCTCAATACCAAGCTTTGTATATTGCGGATAGTAATCTTTTGGCTTGCCATTTGTTGTGTCAGACAAAGAAGCAAAGAATCTATTTGCCAGTTGTATTGCCTCGGATTTGCCATTGTGGCACCCGGACAACACAACTGTTAGCAATAGTAATATGCAAATACTTGCCTGTTTCATTTCTTTTCTTTTTTGGCGGTCTCGTCCTTGCCATCACTATGACGTTTGAACACAAAGTTCACTACACACGTCCTGTGATTGTCGCGGATACCTGTTACATATTCGGAATTACCGAAATTAGGGAATGCAGTACCAACCTCAGTATATGTACTTACGAGTTCCCAACCTTCTTTGCCCATTTTGTTGAGCATGGGAGTTTGGTCTGCAAAAACCATGGTACCATAGTCTGGTTGCCACTCCGCTTCCTTTCCTGCAACTTTCACCACTTTATACTCCCAAGGCTTGTTGTCGTTGCATGAAACCAGCATTGCTGCCATACAACCCATTAAGATGATTTTTTTCATATTGTTGAATTTTTATATTGTTATTAGTCAGTATCTTTCTTCATATTCATCATCACAACATCCATAACCGTTGTCTGCTTCACAGTCGCAGTTATAATTGTCATAGCCACAGTCATATTCATCATAACAGCCATCATGGTTATGGTTGTACGAATCATAATCGTAGCCGTCACAGTCGCAGTTACATTCTATATCATCATAGCAACCACCGTTATAATAGCTATTGTTTCTTTGATGGGTTAAAGACTGTTTGTTGTGCTTGATGCTGCTAACCGCATTTCCCGCCATTACTCCTAAAAGAAAGTTGAATAGTCCCATATTACATTGATTTTGAATTACATTGCAAAATTATCCTACACCTGTGCATTCTTTCTGCACTCGTCCATTTTTTTTGCGTCTTGCTCCGAAGATCTGCATCTGTTCAAAGCGATGTCATACGGCATACTCATATAAAGGTCGGAGAACCTTTTACCCCAATACTGCCATTCTCCCTGATACACTGTACTTACAAGAACTATGAAAGTCTTGGCTATATAGCCTTCCAATGTCTTTATGTAAGTTATGACATTCTCCATCGTTCTCTCTTGATTAGACTCTGGCAAATAATCTGCGGAATAGTAGCCTGTAAGCTTTAGCATATCGCTGATTTCAAAACTGTTTGGCAAGTGTCGTGCTCTAATAACAGGGCTCAAGCCCTTATATGATATGATAAGGTGTAATTTCTGTTCCATCTCTTTGACAACCGTTCTCAGCAGACTATTCCATTTGTCTTGTTGTAAAACAAGTTCTTGGGTTGTCCTTTCATCCGACAGCAGACAATTGCATTCGCTGGATTTGAGCATAAATACGATGGCATTGCCGCATTCAAGGGCGTTGCGCAATGCGGTTAGCAGCTTTTGAACTTTCTTGTAATGTATATCGTTTTTGAGCATAACTTATGTGTTTCTGTTGCAAATTTAGTCACAATGAGTGCAGCCTTTTTGCACGCATTCTTGCACTTTTCGTAGAAATATCACTACAAATCGATAAATTTTCCCTGTTTTATTCTTTAATTAAAAATAAATCATTTATTTTTGCGTTTGAATCATTAAAAAGAATAGTGATGGCAAAGAAAATCAATCGCATCAAGGTGGTGCTCGTAGAGAAAGGAGTCACCAGCAAATGGCTTGCGGAGCAACTTGGTAAGAATGTCACTACGGTGTCAAAATGGTGTACCAACGACAATCAGCCCAATCTGGAGACGTTGCTTTTGATAGCGCGGCTGCTGAACGTGGAAGTACAGGACTTGATAGCCAAGGATGCAGAGATATAACAAGTTTTCACGACTTGTGCAGAAACAATGCACTCGTTGCAACTATTTTTGCGCACACTCATTTATGAATGGTATAAAGAATATTGATACATAACAATGGCAAACGACGTTGACATCAGTGAGAACGACCTTCTTCGCTCGCATCCCGAAGTGCTCAGGAAGCTGCTTCTCGATCACACCACCCACAAGAACATCTTTTGGGCCACCGACTCGTATGCGCATCTTGGCGAGGGCTTCGGCTTTGACGACGAGATTACCGTGGAGCATATCACGGGTGAGAACGGTCAGGTGATACAACCTCGTGCAGTGAAGGCTGCCGAGGTGCAGACGCAGCGAGCCAAGGACATGGCGGAGGTGTTTACTCCTTCGTGGATATGCAATGCACAGAACAACCTCGTGGACAATGAGTGGTTCGGTCGTACCGACGTGTTCAACCACGAGAACAACGACCATTCGTGGACTCCCACCGAGGGGAAGATTGCCTTTCCCGAGGGGAAGACATGGCGAGACTACATCCTCGACAACCGCTTGGAGGTGACGTGCGGCGAGGCTCCCTACCTCGTCAGCCGCTACGACTCGGTGACGGGATTGCCCATCAATCCGCTCAACTATCGCATCGGCATCCTCGACCGTAAGTTGCGCATCGTGAGCGAGAACACGGAGACTTCCGGCGAATGGCTCAAAGCTGCCAAGGAAGCCCTGTGCTCCACATACGGCTTTGAGTGGCAGGGCGACAACCTGCTCTTGGCTCGCGAGGCGGTGTTCTACACCTTCTGCGACTACTACGAGGCGAAGTTTCACAAGCCTGTGCCTGAGAAGTCGCTCGAAGGCATGGCTTACATCATTTCGTGGAACCTCTGGCAGATGGACGGCTTGCGGCTTGTCATCCCAGGCTCGTGCGACAAGGTGTTCCAGCCCAGTATGTTCGGCGAACCCGAAAAGATAGAGTGCCCGGGCTGCAAGCGCGGTTCCATGGACGGACACATCGGCATACGCTGCCGCATACGCGACTGGCGATACAGCGGAAAGGACAAGGAGAAAGAGCGACCTTATTTCTCCACTTTCGTATTAAACAACAAGAAAAAGTAACACATTATATATATAGGCTTATGGCGGTATATACTACTATTGAGGCGGTGAAGCCAAAGCTTCGCACAGGACTCTTCGACGAGGGCGGCATCGTGCTGCGCGACGAACAGGAGCAGGCTGTGGGCGAGGCGATGAAATACTTCAAGCGACACAAGAAGCACGCACGTTTCCTCTGGAACGCCAAGATGCGTTTCGGAAAGACCATCTGCGCCCTTGAACTCGCCAAGCGCATGGGTGCGCTGCAGGGCGAAGACAGGGTGAGCCGCACCATCATCGTCACCCACCGTCCTGTGGTGAACGACTCGTGGAAGGAGGACTTTCAAAAGGTGTTTGGCGAGGACTGCACGTCGTGTCACTACGGCACCAAGTTCGACGACACCGCCGAGGGCGATTTCTATGCCCTCGACCGTGCGGTAGCTAACGGCAAACATTTTGTGTTCTTCGCCTCCATGCAGTACCTTCGTCGTTCCAAACTCGTGGGCGGCGACAACGATGAGCAGTTGAAGGCTGACATTCTCTCTGCCGACTGGGATCTCGTGGTGGTGGACGAGGCGCACGAGGGCACACGCACCGAACTGGGACAGCGGGTCATCGACTTGCTCACACAGCACGACCACACCCGTGCGCTCCATCTCTCGGGCACTCCGTTCAACCTCTATGAGGACTTTGCCGACGAACAGATCTACACCTGGGACTATATCAAGGAGCAGACCGCCAAGCGACAATGGCCATCCCTCCATTCGCAGGAGCCAGCGGAGAACAACCCCTACCGCGAACTGCCCGACATGGAGATACGCACCTACGACCTTGGTCGTCTTGTAAAGGCCGACCTCGGCGAGGATGCCACCTTCCAGTTCAAGGAATTCTTCCGAACCAAGCAAGGCAACGACGTTCCTAAGGAGGAGCGTGGACGCTTTGTGCACGAGGATGCCGTGAGGGAGTTTCTCGACCTGATGTGTACCGAGGACGAGGAGAGCCACTACCCCTTCTCCACCGACGAATACCGCACCTCGTTCAACCACACGCTCTGGGTGGTGCCTGGCGTGAAGGAGGCGAAGGCACTGGAGCGGTTGCTGCGCGACCATGATGTGTTCGGCGGTTTCGATGCCATCGTCAATGTGGCGGGCAACAGCGAGGACGACGAGATGCGGCAGGATGCACTCGACAGGGTGAAGAAGGCCATCGGTGCCGTGCCAGAGCAAACCTACACCATCACCATTTCTTGTGGCCGACTGACCACGGGTGTCACCGTGCGCCCATGGACTGCCGTGTTCTATCTGAAGGGTTCGGAAAACACCTCCGCTGCCACCTATATGCAGACCATCTTCCGTGTGCAGTCGCCTTACACCTATAAGGACGAAAACGGCGAGACGAGGATGAAGACTAAGTGCTATGTCTTCGACTTCGCCCCCGACCGTTCGCTGAAGATGGTGGCTGAGACCGCCAAGTTCGCCACGCTCACGCAGAAGCAGAAGCAGTATGCCTCGGCTGCCACCACTCGCGAGAAGGACATCGAGAACATGGAGCAATTTCTCTCCTTCTGCCCTGTCATCGCCATGCAAGGCGGCAAGATGGTGGAGTTTCGTGCCGACAGACTCTTCGAGCAGTTGGAGCATGTGTATGTGGATCGTGTGGTGCGCAACGGCTTCAACGACAACTCGCTCTATGACATACGCCAGCTGATGCAGCTCGACCCCGAGGAAATCAAGGAACTTGACACCCTCGGCGTGGAGATTGGCAAGACCACCAATATGGAAAAGCCCAAGCGTGCCAAGCCCATCGACATAACGAAGAACCAACTCTCCGACACGCAGAAGGCAGCCTTGAAGCGTGCCAAGGACAAGGAGCGCAAGGGCGAACCGCTCACCGAGGAGGAGCGTGCCGCCAAGGAGGCGGAGAAGAAACGCCGTGACGAGGAGCGCAAGGAGCGCGACAACCGCATCACCATTCTCCGTGGCATCTCGCTGCGCATACCGCTGATGATGTATGGTGCGAAGATTGACGATGAGGACGAGGGCATCACGCTCGAAAACTTCACTCGCATCATCGACGCCGACTCGTGGGCGGAGTTCATGCCCAAGGGTGTTACCAAGGCCGACTTCAACAAGTTTCGCAAGTGCTACAATGCCACGGTCTTCGTGGCTGCCGGCAAACGCTACCGCCAGTTGGCTCGCGAGGCCGACCGTATGCATATGGATGAGCGTGTGCGCCGCATCAGCGACATCTTCTCTTATTTCCACAACCCCGACAAGGAGACGGTGCTCACGCCGTGGCGTGTGGTGAACATGCACATGAGCGACACGCTGGGCGGCTACACGTTCTTCAATGAGCGGTTCGACGGCCCTTGCGAGCGTGAGGTGCCAGCCACCAACGGCCAACTCTTTGAGTGGGTAACTACCGATGAGCCTCGCTTCGTGGACCGTGGCGAGGTGACACGCACGGTGTTTGCCAGCGACTCGAAGATACTGGAAATCAACTCCAAGACGGGTCTCTATCCGCTCTATGTGGCTTACTCGCTCTACCGCCAGCGCAAGAAGGACTTTGAGGCAACGGGCGGTCTCATCGACGACCCCGACAACTATAGCGTGGAGGAAGAACAGGTAATCTGGGACGACATCCTCGCCAACAATGTCTATGTAATCTGCAACACCCCCATGGCGCGCCGCATCACCGAGCGCACCCTGCTCGGCTTCCGCCAACTCAACATGCGAGAGGGTAACGAGCGTCTTAACATCAAATCAGAACAACTCATCCGCCGTGCCACCGAAGACCGCGAGGCACTCATCAGCGACCTCCTCTCAGAAGGTTTCTGGCGTGGCGACAAACGAAATAAGAACATCATGAAATTTGGAGCTGTGGTGGGAAACCCACCGTATCAAGTGGTAAATAAAGGAAATGGCAATGGTGCAGACCCTATATACCATACCTTCATAGATATTGCACGTGCAGTTAGTGTCCGTGGCACATTGATTCATCCAGCACGCTTCTTATTTAATGCAGGTAAAACTCCGAAGGATTGGAATCAGCAGTTCCTTAACGACCATCACGTTAAGGTTGTTGATTATTGGACAGATAGTTCTTTTATATTCCCTGGGGTAGAAATTAATGGTGGCATTGCAATTTCATATTGGGATACAAAAATCAATTTTGGTAAAATTGGTTTCTTTACCGCTTTTGAAGAATTAAGAAGTATATTAGGAAAGGTAAGAGAATATAATCCGCAATCTTTTTCCTCAATTGTCGGTCCTCGTGAACTATATAGGATAACTGACGAATTGTATAGAGACAACCCTGGATTAGAAGGAAGACAAAGTGCTGGTCATAAATATAGTTTTGGAGCCAACATTTTTGATGTTTTTCCTGAGTTGTTTTTAGAAACGCATCCTGCATCAACTGAAAACTATGCAAAAGTTTTTGGAAGAAGAAACAACCAACGTTGCTATATGTGGATAAACAAACGATATGTTTCACAACCTGAGAATTTTAATTCATATAAAATAATTATATCGAAAGCTGATGGGGCTGCAGGGAAAATCGGCAATCCAATTCCTGCAAGACTGCTTGGGAAAATAGAAATCGGAGCTCCCTTAGTTGCCTACACAGATACTTTCTTAGGAATTGGATGTTTTGGTTCTAAGTATGAAGCTGAAGCTTGTCAGAAATATGTTATGACAAAGTTTGCAAGGACTTTACTTGGTACAATAAAAGTGACACAAGACAACTCCAGAGATTTGTGGGCGAACGTCCCCCTCCAGGACTTCACCTCCTCTTCCGACATCAATTGGAGTGCCAGCGTTGCAGACATCGACCAGCAGCTCTACCGCAAGTACGGCTTGTCGGCTGACGAGATAGCCTTCATAGAGAAGATGATCAAGCCGATGGAGTAAGCGTTGGCAGAGAGTATATAATATAAGGTGTAAGAATCATAACCGCCAATAGGGAATAGAAATGACGCAAGAAGAGATAAAAGACATAGCACTATGTGGTGAGACCTCTACTGTGCAGTTCAAACAAGAGTTTACCAGTCAGAAGGAGATTGCCAAGGAGATGATAGCGTTTGCCAACTCGCATGGCGGACGGATATTCTTTGGCATCGCAGACAAGACGGGCGAGCTGACAGGCTTGACGTATGAAGACATTCAACTGGTGAGCCGCGAGATAGGCAACGCCGCCAACGAACAAGTGAAGCCCACCATCTACATAGAGACCGAGGTGGTGCGTGTGGACGACAAGCACGTGCTGGTATGCTCCATCACCGAGGGACGCAACAAGCCCTACAAGAACCTACAGGGCGAGATATGGGTGAAGCAAGGAGCCGACAAACGCCGTATCACCGAGAACGCAGAGATTCTGGCTCTGTTTCAAGACTCCGGCAGTTACCGCCCCGAGGAAGATGCCGAGAAAGGGTCTTCCATCAAAGACCTTGAAATGGCATACATCAGGGAATATTTTGAAACCACCTATGACAAGGAGATAGAAGACTTCGACCAACCGCTCGACCGTATGCTCCACTCACTGAGCGTGCTAACCCAAAAGGGAGAGGCTACACGTGTGGGTATGCTCTTCTTCGGCAAGAATCCCCAGCAGTATGAGCCGTCGGTGGTGGTCAAGGCGGTAGCCTTTGCCGGCAACGACATTGGCGACACCAACTACTTGGACAGCCGAGACATCACCGGCACCCTGCCACGGATGTTCAAGGAAGGCATGGCATTCCTGAAGTCGTACCTTCACCATGAACAGAAGGGACAGAACTTCAATTCGACGGGCATACTCGAAATACCGGAAGTGGTGTTGGAAGAACTCCTACAGAACTCGCTTGTACATTTCGACCTGCTCCACCATGCCGCCATTCGCCTGTTGATTTTCAACGACCGCATAGAGATTATCAATCCCGGAAGCCTGTATGGCGGTCTCAAGATAGATGACAT
>CAVCDC010000103.1:0-9290 GCA_963600865.1 Firmicutes bacterium CAG:103 | reverse complement strand
CATCCTGCCCTCAGGTGTTTTTCATGGTGTGTCAGTAAGGGAGCGGACTAATCCATGTCGCCGCCAGAAGATGTGCCGCCAGACGTGCCCTCACCGCTCGATGCTTCGCCAGATGAAGTTCCGCCGCTCGTAGAGCCTCCTGAGGTGCTGCTGCCTGATGATGAGCTGCCGCCGCTCGGCGTGTTGTCCTTGCCGGAGTCATCCTTGTCGTCGGAGTCGGTAGAGGTGGCGAGGTCGATGCGCTTGATGGTGGTGTCGAGGTTGGCGGGCTTCAGTTCGCCGGTGGCACGGGCACGGAGGCGCAGCCCCTCGATGTACTTCGCCACGGTCCATTCCTCCTTCGTGTCGGCGCCGCCCTTTACCCTCAGTCCGATGGAGAAGATGGCGAGGTCGGGGAACTTCACGTTCTTGCCCAGCAGGAGCAGTTCCTTGGTGCAGACGACGGCGTCGGTGAGGATGCCCTTGATGGCTCCCTTGGAGAACGGCGTGTTGTGGCTCGCCATGTGCTCCGCCAACTCGTCCAGACCGATGGTCTCGTCGGCAACGACGCGGGGATACCACTTCTCGTAGGCGTTCACCATCTTGTCGTTCTTGTTTTGGTACAGTGTTACTCTGATCATGATATTGATGTTAGTGAAGAGTGAAGAATGAAGAGTGAAGAATCCAACTGCATGCCTGTCGGACACTGCTCTTATCACTGACTCTCAGTGACAGTGCAAAGATACGACATCTCGGGAGGGTGAATGTCCGCAAACGGGCGTTTCGTCCGCAAACGGCCGATAAAGTTGGAGAAATCTCCATAAAAACTCATGGCTCGTCGAGATAATAGACAATGCGCTCCACTTGGTGGCGGCTCCAGAACTTGGCGTTCTTGCCGATGTTGCAGGCATTCAGCTCGTCCGTGAGCTGCGGTATGCGGTTGATCCAACGGTTGAGACGCTTCAGAGCTACTGACGGCGCCGACTGCGGGAAATAGAGAAGAGCTAACTCTTGCTTGGAATAACTTCTGATATCCATCATGCTTTCGATGTTTAAGTGACTTGATTACACAGGGTAAATGACTTGGTTAGGATGGCTAAATGACTTGTTTACGACGGCTAAGTGGCTTGGTTAGGAAGGCAACTTACTTGGTTCTGGGTGACGCGGTGACGGGGTGACACTGGTTTTCTAACTTTTTCTCTCCTGCGTACGGGCGGGGAGGTTCAAAAAATTTTTCTCCCCGCCCGCCTGCGTGAGGATTTTTTTTGAAAAGTGGGTGTCACCCCGTCACCCTGTCACCCTTCATTCGTCATCATCAGCGTCCAGAGCCATGGTCTTCTGGTAGGATTTCTCTCCTCCGCAGTGCGGCAGACTACGAGATATCCACGGCTTTTTTAGTGCGTACTCGTCTGAATCCTAATTCTCGCTGCAGACACGAACTCTCCGTTCTCACCCTCCTGTGGAAGGCGAAAATACAAGTCCACCAGCTCTCGTTCGAGATGGGGATTCTCGAAAAGCCGGTTATAGTCATCCTGCTCTGGTCATGTTCTTGAAAATACTTATATCCACCATGATCTTCGTGTTTTTGTTAAATACTTAATGTTAAATAAGGCGTTAGGTAGTTACATAAATCCCTATGGCACGTCTGATTCATAGACATATGCACAACAACGCTCTTATCGCTGGCAAAGATATAAAATACAAAACCAAAAGCCTTCCCCAGCAAAACAAGACATAACAGACACAACAACAACTGATTACACCCTATTTTAACGGGGAAGAAATTACATAAATAAATAATATTTCAGATTACTTAACACAAAAAAAAATCGATGAGTATGAAAAATGTAGTGCTGCACAAGCAGTTTAGCAAGGTGCTGAATGAGGAGATGAAGTCTCATGGCATCAAGTCGAGCGAGTTTATGTTGAGCTGTCATATCAAGCATGACAGCTACAACTTTGTCAAAAAGGCTGCGATGTAAATTTGAGTGCATTCAAGGCAGTCGTCAACACTTTCAAGGAGTTCGTCATGGACTCTGAGGAATTGGAGCGGGTGCGACGGCGCCTGAAAGATGCGGCATTCGACGAGTGAGGAGGGAAAGAGTCTCAAGGCAAGAGAATAGCCCCTGGTGCGAGAAGCATCAGGGGCTTTTGGTTGGGATAAGCAAAAGATACACTTTATTGGAATGGAGAGGAACAGGGCGCTATCTTATTCTGCCCTCTTCCAGTCCAAGAGCCCTTTTCCCTCTTCGTCGAGCTCTATCCCTAAGCCGATTACCTGGCGTTTGTCGGCCTTGAAAGGCTCCATGTATTGGCGGTCGAGGATTTGCTGGGTGGCGGCATCCTTACCTCCATTGTTCCTCAGTTTGAGCTCCAATACATAGATGTAGCGGGAAGTCTGCACAATCATGTCGATTCTGCCCGTGGCCATCATCTTCTCCACTTCCACCTTCAAGCCAATGGCATTGAAAATGGTGCTGATGATGAGGCGGTAACGCTCCTCCATATCCATCGAGGCGAGCTTCTTGTTGCTGTAGGGCACGTCGGCGATGAGAGCCTTCAATGCTTTCATCGACTCGTCTATCTTGGCGTTCTGAATCATTTTGAGCAACAGGCTTTGGGTGGAAACGACCTGTGAGCGTGTGCGAAGCGTCAGGGCGGGAACAACAAGTTTGTTGAGCGCCTGTTTCACTTCTTCATTGGGAAATCCCAAAGTGTAAACTCCGTCCTCGTATTCCTTGATGGTAAGGTAGCCCGATTGGTAAAGGAATAGTTCTGCGCCACCGTCGCTTACGTCGCTCGTCTCCAGCGTCGTGCTGTCAATGTAGCAATGGTCGAAATACTCAAGAGACACGTCAAGGTCATCCACAAACTTAGGAAGCAATGAGGTTGCTCCCGATGCAGCCCAGAAATTGCTAAGTTTCGACTGGTCGAGGGCGTTGATGAGGCTGAAAGGATTATAGATGTCCGTCATATTGTCCGCACAGAAATGATAGCCGTCGTAATAGTCTTTCAGCCTGTCGTGGGTCTCTTGTGCGGTCCAGCCATTCACCTCGCCCATTCTTTCCAGTTCGGGCTTGAAGTTCTCTCCGATTTCTTCCTCCGTAATACCGCAAATGGTGGCGTATTCTGGCAGGAAACTGATGTTGGTCAGGTTGTTCAATACAGAAAACAGAGAGATTTGGGTGAATTTCGTGATGCCTGTGATGAACACCAGTCGCTCGTATTCATCATCGGCTTTCAGAATGGCGAACACCTCGCGATACACTTCCGTGCATTTCTCATGCTCGGGAGTCTTCCAAGAGTGTTGGAGAGGGGAGTCGTATTCGTCGATGAGGACGGCAACCTTCAAGCCTGTTTGCTCATAGGCGGTTGTGATGATGCCATTGAAACGGTCGGCAAGGTGGGCTGTCTGCTTTGGGGTTATACCATATTTTTCTTCATATTCTCCAAATCGGATGTCGAGGTAGGAACGCAATGTCTCCGCATTGGCTCCGCCACGACTCATGTCGAGACGGATTACGGGATGTTGCTTCCATTCTTTTTCCAACTGCATGATCTTCAGTCCCTCGAAGAGGTCTTTCCTTCCTTCAAGGTATTGTTGTAGCGTATCGACAAGGATTGACTTGCCGAAACGACGGGGGCGGCTCAGGTAATTGTACTTCTTGCCGCAATTCGCCAAATGCCAAATGATGTCGCTCTTGTCCACGTAGAGATAGCCTTCCTCCCTGATGGTCTTGAACGACTGGATGCCTGCCGGTAACTTCCTGTTGTTGATGTCCGCCATATTCTTGCCTCTTATTTTTTGCAAAGATACAGTTTATAATTGAATACGCAAAGTTTTTTTGATGGGAATCAGCGGATAAGTAATGGTGAAAAAATAAGTTGGTACAATTTGTCTGCACGCTCTTTCTGGGCGCAATCACTTCTTATAGTAGTAGTCGAAGAATTGAGCTTTGGTCATTCCTATGTTTCTCAATGTGTTCTTTACAATGAACTCTGGAATTGGTGATATGTGAGTTTGAAGAATAATGGGACGTGAAAGACCTGGCTTAACCCATCTCTCGTGTCCTCCTTCTGTTTTCACCTTGTTACAACCGACAGCTGAGAGAAAGTCTCGGAAGTCATTAACCGTAATGTTGCTTAGTTTGTATGTGTTCATGCAAAAGCTGGAACTTTAATGGGTTCATTGTATTTTTTGAAGTCTTTTTGGTCGAGGATGTTGCTCAATTCTTGGTTCCTTGAAATAAGCACAGAAACCTTAGGTGTTTCAACTTCGCGATTCTTGATGTTCCACCCATGTCCCTTTAGGTCTTGGTATAATGTTCCTTCGCTTATGCAATAGTCGAAGTATTCTTTCAACACGATGTTGAAAGAAGAGCGTGCTTCTTCTTCGGTCTTGCCATAGCCGGAGAGGTCTAGGGCAGGACTATATGCTATATAACTGTCTTCTTCTTTAAATAGAAAAATGGCAAGCTCGGAATTTATTTTTTCGTTTGATACTTTGATCTTATCCATAGTTATCTCCTTTTTTTGTGGCAAAAATAAGCAAAACTTATCAAACTTCCAAATCTTTTCGCTTATTTTTCGGTTGTTGGATAAAAAGTTTTCTCCTTGAAAAAATGTGCCCCACTTATAACCTTTTTCAATATACTCTGACACCTTTTGTCATATCTATATAGTTATTTTGCAATCGAAATCAAATGTATATCTATATAAGATAAGGTAAAATGAAAAAGAACATCAAGAAGTGTGTGTGTGTGTGTTGGATGGTAGTGGTCGGTGTGCCAGTGCTGGTTATCGTATTTGTCTATCGTTTTTTCTTTAGTCCCCGAGGGTATTGGCATCGGGAGAACGATGTGGGCATGAATGATAATTTGAGGAATCGCCACCCTAAGGTGCCTATTTTTACAAATAATTAAGGTTCTAAGGTGCCTATTTTTGCAAAACATTACCTATCTTTGCATTGGATTTTATAAAATGCAATTGATAATGAGGTATTTGGACAGATTTATAGACAAGGAACTGTTGGAATGGAGCAGAAGCGAGTCTCATAAGCCGCTTCTGCTTAGAGGCGCAAGACAAGTTGGCAAGACTTCTGCTGTACGTCATTTGGGGGAGAACTTCAAAAATTATGTTGAGATCGACTTGAATGACAGGCGTGAGTTGCATGCCTTGTTCGAGCAAGGCTTTTCTCCTCAGCAGATTTGCCAACAATTGTCTGTGATTGTGGATACGCCTATTGAAGAGGGGAACACTTTGCTGTTCTTGGACGAAATACAGGCATGTCCGGCTGCCATCAACAAACTGCGTTATTTCTATGAGAAAATGCCAGGGTTGCATGTTGTTGCGGCAGGCTCCTTGTTGGAGTTTGCGCTTCGCGACCTTCCGTCTTTTGGCGTGGGAAGGATACGCTCCATTTTTATGTATTCCTTCTCATACCAGGAGTTTCTTTTGGCCATGGGAAAGTCTGCTTTGGCAACCATGGTGCGCCAGGCGTCTCCTTATACCCCGTTGCCTGACCTGATTCATTCCAAGGCCTTGGAACTTTTCCGCATATTTCTTGTGATTGGCGGTATGCCTGAATGTGTCGCCAAATATGTGGAGACCAAGAGTATGCTGGAATGTCAACGGATATTGAACGAGTTGATGATTTCTTATCAAGATGATTTTAAGAAATATCATGAGAAAGTTCCTGAGGGATTGTTGAGGGATGTCCTTCGTTCCGTGGCTTTGCAGGGACAGGGAAAGTTTGTCTATTCGCAGGTAGATTCTGCCTGTCGTACGTCACAAATCAAGGAAGCCTTGGACATGCTTTGCATGGCGGGATTGGTATATTCCGTGGTACATACCGACAGCAATGGCGTGCCGCTATTTGCCGAAGCCAAGGAAAAATACAAGCGTTACATATTTATGGATACGGGGCTTTTGCAAAGGATGTTGGAGCTGGACTTGACGGATGTCCTTGTTTCGGACGATTTGAAACTTGTTAACAGGGGAGCCTTGGCAGAGACTTTTGTCGGCACGGAACTTGTGAAGAATCGTTCTCCTTACCAAAATGACAATCTTTATTGCTGGCACAGGGAGAAAAAGAATTCCAACGCAGAGGTTGACTATGTCATTTCGCATGGTGGCGTGATCTATCCAATCGAGGTGAAGTCGGGACTGCGAGGTTCCATGCAAAGCTTGAGGATATTTTTGGAGGCGAAGCATTTGGAAAAAGGAATACGAACCTCCCTTGAAAATTTTGGGGCGTATGATGACATCCTGGTCTATCCCTTGTATGGTATAGGAAATGTTGTTTTCCCGCATGAAAAGCAAAGAATTCTTTGATTCCTTGGTGGTTTCAGAAAGTTTGATTATATTTGCAATCGCAAAATATAAAGTTTGCAATATGGATGCAGCTGTATTAAATGGAGAAAAGGTATTGTTGGCAAGAGATATTCTGTCTATCGACAAACTTACGTATTCCTATGTTTGAGGAATATCATGAATACAGAAAGTAAACAAATTAAAATAATAAACGAGATGAAAAAAGTAACAAATCAGATTTATTATATCGGTTGCGATGATGCCGACATCAGACTCTTTGAGTCGCAGTATGTAGTGCCAGAAGGCATGTGTTATAATTCCTATGTCATCATGGACGAGAAAATCGCCATTATGGACACCTCCGACAAACGCACGATGGCAGGATGGAAAGAAAACCTCAAGGAAGTTCTCTCAGGGAAAGAGCCAGACTATCTTGTAGTACATCATCTTGAGCCAGACCATGCCAGCGGAATAGCAGAGGTGAAGGCGATGTTTCCGAATATACAGATAGTATGTTCGGCAAAGGCAAAGACCATGTTGCCACTTTTCTTCCCGGACTGTGATTTTGCAGACAGCGTAGTGGCAGTGAAGGAAGGCGACACCCTGACGTTGGGTGAGCATACCCTGCAGTTCATTATGGCGCCTATGGTACATTGGCCAGAGGTGATGGTGAGCTATGATGCCAAGGACAAGGTGTTGTTCTCAGCAGATGGATTCGGTAAGTTTGGCGTGATAGATGCCGATGCTGACGACTGGGCTTGCGAGGCACGCCGCTACTATTTCAACATCTGCGGAAAATACGGCAATCCTGTTTCCACACTTCTCAAGAAGGCATCAGCACTTGACATAAAACAGATTTTACCCTTGCATGGACCGCTGCTCAGCGGCGAGAAACTCCAGGAGGCCCTTCGCCTATATTCTATTTGGAGCAGTTATGATGTGGAGACAGAGGGTGTGTTCATTGCACATGCTTCTATACACGGTTGCACCAAGGTGGCTGTAGAGAAACTTGCCGAGATACTCCGTCAGAAGGGATGCCCCAAAGTTTCAGTTGCCGACCTCTGTCGTAGCGACCTTGCAGAGGCTGTGGAGGATGCCTTCAAGTATGGCAAAATAGTATTGGCAGCATCCAGCTATGATGCAGGCTTGTTTCCTCCGATGTTCGACTTCCTGCATCATCTCAAAATCAAAGCATGGCAGAAGCGTGATGTGGCAATCGTAGAGAACGGCAGTTGGGCGCCATCGGCAGGTAGAGTAATGAAGCAGATGGTTGAGGAGATGAAGGACATCACGCTGAAGGGTGATATCGTTACACTTCGTGGTGTGATGAAAGAATCGGATGTGCCTGCCCTTGAAGCTCTTGCTGATGCAATACTCAAATAATCAGGCATTCATCTCGACATAAGAAGTATCAGTTAGCGAATAACGGGTAACACAAGTTGGCAAGTTTGAGAAACGAGGAGTGAGAAGTATGGAGCAAATCAGTACAAAATATAATGAGGCAGTGCAACTTATCAAAACTGCCATCTTGCAAAATCAGTTGGAAGCTGCCAAGGCTGTCAACCAGCAGATGCTTTCTTTGTATTATGGTGTGGGCAAGTATGTGTCTGACAACACTCGTCATGGTGTTTGGGGCACTGGTGCCATAGAAACTATTAGTGAGCAACTTCGTAGAGAGTTGCCTGGATTGAGAGGTTTCGGTGTGTCAAACATCAAAAATATGCGCCAATTTTATGAAACATGGAGTCCTCGCCTAAATCGCCAGCCATTGGCTGGCGATTTACAACAAACTGATAATGAAGACGTTCTCCCATCTAAAGAATTGCTTTCTTTAAATCGTTCGCCATTGGCGAACGATTTAGATTGGCATGATTTTTTGTCTATCAGTTTCACTCATCATATGGAAATTCTTTTTAAGACAAGAACAATCGAAGAGCGCGCTTATTACATTCACCAAGCTGCCATACTCCATTGGGACAAATACACGCTGCGTGATAACTTGAAGGCAGACCTTTACCACCACCAGTCGCAGATGCCAAACAACTTCGCCAAGACGATGCCATCGACACGTCATGCCGCCAAGGCTATCTCCATGTTCAAGGACGAGTATCTCTTGGACTTCATCAACGTGGAAGAAATGGATGAGAGAGACCCACAGGACATTGACGAGAGAGTGGTGGAAAACTCCATCGTTGCCAATGTGAAGAATTTTATCCTTACATTTGGCAAGGACTTTACCTTTATGGGAAACCAAGTGCATTTGGATAAGTTCGGGCACGACCACTATGTGGACTTGCTTTTCTTCAATCGCGAATTGCAGAGCCTTGTGGTGTTCGAGCTAAAAAAGGGAGCGTTCAAGCCTGCTTATCTTGGGCAATTAGCAGCTTACATCCGTATGCTCAATGACGACGAACGTAAGCCACACGAAAATCCTACCATCGGCATTGTGCTTTGTCGGGATGCAGACAAGACATACGTAGAGTATCTGCTGCAAGACTATAACCAGCCAATGGGAGTCGCTACCTATCAGGTTATGCCAGAGCAACTGAGAAAGGTGTTGCCTCCAGAAGAGGAAATCAAGAAACTGCTTAACGGAGCGGAGTTGTAATGATGAAAAGAAAGGATGAATAAGAGATTCTATTTACAGGCAAGGGACAGGAATTATATCATCAGATTTACAAGAGCAAGGAGGACAACAAATGAATGAACTGAAAATAAGATTTCGATATATTTTTTTCAGTTGAATTAAATATATAAAAGCCCTTCGTTGGCAAGGATTATGCCAACGGGAGCGATTTTAAGAATGTGTTATAATACAGCTGCTACTCTCCAGATTTGTTTTAGCTTTTCAACTAATGCGTTGTCCTTTTTAGCAGTATGCAGATGTAGAAGAACCGACGCATTTTTCTACCACAAGGCGACCTTTCCGATTCCTGCCACGGTAAGGTGTGCGGAGATATTCATAGCCTTGAACACCCTGGCGATATTAGAAAAAGAAA
>CAVCDC010000102.1:0-9459 GCA_963600865.1 Firmicutes bacterium CAG:103 | reverse complement strand
GGGAGGCGGCTTTCTTTGTAAACGTTAAGGGAACGGCTGTACAATCAAACGGTATGGCGAGCCAGCTCAGCAGATCTGCTGACTCCGCTCAGCAAACGTGCTGACTTGGCTCAGCAGACCTGCTGAGCCAAGTCGTCACGCTTTGGAACCTATGTTTCTTTCACTCACTACCCTAATTGGCATGACTCTCAAGCATAGGAGTGCATACCCGTGAGGAAGTAGTTATAGAGTTACATTTCTAACATATCAAAATACATAAGACGTGTATGTTTGTTTTTGTCTTCTGCATCCAGAAATCTAAAGTCGTTTTTCTCGTAGAAAGGAACAGCGGAGAGATAAGCATCTACAGTGAGGAAGCGGAAGTCCGAAAAGTTGTTGCTTTCGTACAAACTGTGTTTGATAATGTCGAGTAATTTACTTCCTATACCTTCATGTCTGTACTCTACTGATACGGCGAGTCTGCCAATTTTAATAGCAGGATAGCTACTGAAATGTTTATTATGTGGAAAGAGTTTCTTTACTTTTTTCCAGGAACTATTAGACGCTTCTATTTTTGTTACTTTATCGTTTAGCAAACAAAAAAAAGCAACAATAGTATCTTCATCTTTAAGAATAAAAGTTTTCCCTATACGTTTGTTATGAAAAGCCAGAGCGTCTTCTGAGAGAAAGCCATTCAAGTCTGCATCACCGCAATTGAATGGCTTGATGTCGTTTTCGTTTGTAATTTCTATTAAATCCATTATACTTTATCTTTTGCAAAAATAACATGATCAATTAAACTCTCGTAGGCAGCTCGTGCTTTTTCTCGATTTGCCTTACGTTGTTCCTCACTCATGTTTTCTACTTGTCTCATGTGTTCCATGAAACGTTCTGCGTTCTTGCCGTAGAGTATCGGCGTTTCTCTGATAGGTCTTGCCATAATTTGTTTCCTCCTATTTATAAATGATTGTTTGATGCTGCAAAGATACGAGTTTATTCTTTTATGAGCAAGTGTTTTTCGGATTTTTTAAAGGTAGGGCTTGTTTTTATAAAAAAGGAGAGGGTGCGTCATGGACTTACGACATACCCTCTCATGAATTCATTGAGCATAGGAGTGCATTCCTGTGAGGAAGTAATTCACCCCAAAGTAGGTCATGAGAACGCTGAGGAAAGCCAGCAACATATAAATATGTATATGCATGGGCTTCTTCATCCATTTTATCTCACTGTGCAATGGCGCTGCATAGATAAGCATGGTAATTAATGCCCATACCTCCTTGCTGTCCCAACTCCAATATTTACCCCAACTTACGTTTGCCCAAATGGCTCCGATGAATATTCCTATTGCTAAGAGTGCAATCGCAGGATAGAGCAGGAACTGTGACAGGTAAGACAACTGTTCCTCTTTCTCGTTATCATGCCTTTTGTTGGCAATGATGCCTTGGATGCCGATCAATGCCATCAGCCCAAAGAGTGCGTACGAGAACATGATGACCATTACGTGTATGGATAGAAGGGGTGACTGAAGTACAGGCATCAACTGTGTGATTTGAGGATTGCTATCCGTAATCATTGCAACAAGCAGGGCGAATGATGAAAGCAATGGACCATATACCATGATGATGCGGAATCTTTTCCTTGCCAACAACGTGATGAGTAGAACTGCCCATGCCATGAACTGCATCGTCTCATATCCATTGGAGAGTGGAAGGTGGTCTGAGATATACCAGCGTAGTCCTAATATGACAGTTGTATGAATCAACATGATGCCGAGCAATATGAGGCTTGCAATCGAACATCTTTTTTTGTTTCTTTCTGAAATGCTCACTGTTGATAGAATGACAAGTAGCAGAGACACGGTGAGGTAAGCCATTACGGGCCATCTTTGAGTATTGATGGCGGTATATGTCAGTTCTGCTTGGATGCCAGCATTGGAAGGTATGATTTCCTTGCCTCGTATATGCTGATAATCGTATATTTTCTTCATCAGGGTCTTTGCCCGTGTCTCATCGTTCATGATGATGCTTTCCGCCAGATAATCCATGGATTTTCTAACGAAATACCATTCCTTGGGTGGAAGTGTGCCGTGAACGTTTTTCTCGCCTGGAGCCAACCAAGAGAACTTGCCAGTCTTGTCCTTGTAGGGATACATCCTGAGAAGCTCTCCATTGTAGAGCATACGGATGAGATTGAAATTCTCGTCTGCATCGCGAAGTTGCTTTAATGCTTTCTGGTTTCCTGACTGATAGGCTTCCTGAAGCGGTTTCTCCAACTTGTATTCGTTGTAGGTGTTCCAAAAATCATTGAAGGAAGCCCATTTCCCGTTGAGTCCCAATACCTTTTGGGCTTCTTCACTCTTGATTTCAATCATTTTGGCATCTTCCCAACTGGAGACGTTGAATACCCATCCGCAGAATATTTGGTTGGCTGTCATGCCGTTCCATGTGGGTTTACCGCTCAACTTTGTCACGAAGGCAGTTGCCACTGTGTTGATAGGGCAGATGCGGCTGTTGTAGAGTACGCAAATCTTACCAAAATCATTAGCCAAGTTGCTGTCCAATGGTTTCAAATCTTGTGCTTGTGCTTGATTGCCAAATACTGGCAGCGACAGGAGCAAGGTAATGATAGTTGCATGGACATGGTTTGTGTCTGTTGCTAAACGATAGTATTTGCGAATGTGGGTGCGCTTGCTGATTAGAATGCTGATTAGTGAAACAAACAACAAAAAGTAACCTATGTAGGTGATGGCAATACCCCATGGGTCGTAATACACGCCAAGATGAGTTCCCTTCATGTCCTCGTCATATCCAGCCTGGGTAAAACGATAACCCTTATATACCCCAATATTGTTCATGGAGATGTCTATGTTATCGTTGTTTGCCGTAATTTCAGAAACATAATCCATGGCTGCGTCTGTTCCTGGATAGTAAACGATTTTGAAATCTTTGAGCTTCAGGGAAAAGTCCAGTTGCTTTCTCTCGCCGTCTTTGGCAAACATTTTGTTGGATGCTTCTCCTTTGCGAAGATATACGTCGCCACTTTCGGAAGTACACCATGAGGTGAAAGCTCCTAAGAGAATCACGACGAATGAAAGATGCACCATAAATACAGGGAGACGTTTGTAGAGCTTGCGCTTGATGATATAGAAACTACTGGATGCAGCCAATGCTGCCCAAAGTAGCACGAACCATATCGAGTTGTAGATGTGGGTTTGTGCAAACTCTGTGCCTTTTGAATTTTCAACAAAGGTGGCAACCATCATAGCTAATGTAATGATGGTTGCCAAACCTATGATAAGTTTTTTCGTAACGTTCATTTTAATGTGTTAGATAGAATCTACAAACTTGATGACTTGTTGGCGTTGTTCCGAGGTCAGCTTGCGGAAATTCTCGACAGCCCAATGGGCATCGCTTTTGCTACCTTCTGAACTGCACCCATGCCACATGATAGCTTCCAGCGTATTGCGAGCGCGACAATCGTGAAGTCTGTCCGTGTGACCAGCGCAAATCTGCATTAAACCACGTCCCCATAACGAAGCAGTCTTGCACCATCCTGTGCGCAAGTCGTTCTTCATGAAGAGACGATGCTGTATCAGGTCTGTGTATGGCCAAATCTTTTGCTTGGGGTAGTGTACCATGCGTGTGTCATCAGCAGTAAAGCGATTGTAGGGGTCTCGAATCTTGTCCTCGCCTGTTGTCCATGATGGACGATGGCAGGCGGCGCAGCCAATCTCGTTGAACAGTTTCTTGCCTTCCTTGAAGTCGGTGGTCGTCGTGTTTCGGGCTGCAGGTATTCCTACGCCACGATGCCATACCATGTAGTTGATGTAGTCTGACTCGCTCATTTCTACAGGGAGGTCTGTTGCGTTGCCGAATGTGATGATGTCCTTGGCTGGGTCGCCAGTCTTGTTCCATTCTGGATAGTACTCGTAGAACTTGCTGGTCACCTCGGGGTCTGCTGCTGCAAATTCCCAGTATTCTTTTGGAATATAATGTGAACGGAAGTCATCACGAGTAACGTTTTGCACTTCCCAGAACGAAGCGTCTGACATGACCGATGCACGGTCAAGGGCATAGTCGAACTTATAGACGATGCCGCCATTCTTCAAGGCAAGTGTTCCGTCTTCTTTGGTTACGAAATTTTTGGCACCATTGTCCCAGAATTGCGGATTGAGGGTAGAGAACTGTCCCTCATGTCTGTACTGTGCCATGATGCTGTCGTCGGGAATAGCATCGATAAGTCCTGTACCGATGAAACCAATGGTTGACTCCAGACGTACTTTCGCACGATCCATTGTCACCTCGTTACCCCATTTGTCAATGAGTTTGCCATAGATGCATCCGTTTTCGAGGGTCACCTCGGGGTAGATGAGTGAGTATGTTTCGCCGTCAGGGAACTTGTTGCCCCATTCGTCTGTGTAGTCGAGCCAGTCTATCTTCACTTTACTCTCGTCAAATTGCGGCTTGAAGGGTTCTGTGGCCCTTCCCATGGCAACCCATCCAAATGACTGCACCACGATGTCGTTTTCATCTGTGATCATCAGAATATAGCCATTGCCGATGGTGTTGGAGTCATACTTCGTCTGTCTCTTTCCGTGACCATATCCCAAGTGACAATGCTGGCACGAGGAACGGATGTAAAGAGGACCTAATCCCTTGAAGGGTTCCTCGTTTTGTGTGAATGGCTTTTCGAAGAAATATTCTCCCATGGCGAAAGCGTGTGAAAGACCTTGCTGATCAACCGCAGGAGCAGGTTGCTCATAAGCCGTTGCGCTGATGTCGTTGACTGTTCCTAATTGACCTCCTGTATAATAATCCTCAGGTAAGTCTTTTTTTTCCACAGGGTCAATGTTGATAATGTCATCTATGCCCGTTGTGTCATTAGAATTCGTGTTGCTGTCGCTACATGACATGCAGGTCAGCGACAGGGCGAATGTTGCGAGTTGGATGTATTTATGCTTCATATTTTTTTGATTGCTTAAGAACTTGGAAGACCACACATCGCTCTTTCGGGCAATGTGTGGCCTTGGAAATTAAATGGACTCTACAAAGTAGATGAGGTCGTTGCGGTCGGATTGCGAGAGTTTGCGGAATTTCTCGATAGCCCAACGTGCGTCACTCTTTGTATTGCCGTGCCACATGATGGCTTCCAATGTGTTGCGGGCGCGACAGTCGTGCAAGCGGTCTTCTGCGCCTGTGCAAATCTTGGACAGTCCACGTCCCCAGAGAGGGGTGGTGCGGCACCAACCTGTACGGATGTCGTTCTCCATGTAGAGACGATGCTGTACGAAATCTGTGTAAGGCCAGATGGTCTGGTTGGCATAGCGTGGCATGTCTGAATTGGTGAAGAACTTGTTGGGGTCGTGAATCTCGTCACTGCCAGTCTGCCATGATGGGCGGTGGCACGACGCACAACCAATTTCCTTAAAGATCTTCTTGCCGTTTTCGTATCTTGTTGTTCCCACATTACGGGCTGCTGGTACTGCCAAACCACGATGCCAAATCATGAGATTCTTATACTGCTCATCGGTCATCTCTGCATCCAGATCCTTTGCCATCAAGTAGTTGTATATGTTTTGTTTCACGTCGTCTGTGTGCCAGTTGGCGTGCTTCTTGTTGGGGTCGATGCGGTTGATGTAGTCAGGGAAATCTTTCTGTACATCCTCGTCGTTCATTGCCGTTGTCGCATAGATGGTGCCATCGAGGCTCAGGTAATGGTAACGACGGTCAGAACGTGTCACGTTGGTGATGTTCCAGATGGCGTTGGCACCAGGACCATCAAGGATAGGACCACGACTCAAGGCATAAGTGTAACGACGAACGTACTTGGTGCCGTCACCTTGGAGTGAGTTGGAATAGTAGCTCTTCCAGGTGTTGGTGGTCTGGTCCCACATGGCAGGGTTCAAAGCATCTGTTTTGCCTTTTGAGTTGAAATACTCGCTTTGCTTCACCCATTCCTTAGTGATGGAGTCGTCTGGAATAGCGTCTGTCAAACCTGTGCCATAGATACCGATGGTAGATTCCAACCGAATACCAATCTGGTCAGCAACCTGGTCGTTGGGGATAACTACCTTCTCGCCGTTTCTCATGACCGTAACTGGTGAGTAGTAGGCATTGGCAGGAATGGTTACCTCAGGGTAAATCAAGTCGTATGTTTCACCGTCATCAAACTTGTTGCCCCATTCGTCGGTGTATTTTTTCCATGTGATGGTGATTTTGCTTTCGTCAATCTGTGGCTTGAATGGAGCCACAGAACCAGTCTGGGGCATTCCGGCTACTGAATAGATGTAAGCATTGGTTTGCTTGTCGTAGATAACGAGCAAGTAACCATTGCCCATGTCGGAGGCTTTGTAGCGATCCTGACGTTTGCCATGACCATAGGCGGGGTGACAATAGAGACATCCCTGACGGACATAAACTGGACCCAGTCCTGCGAAAGCTCCGTCAGTATTGGTGTTGTAATCTCTCTCGAAGAGGGCTTCGCCAATCTGGAAAGCTGAGCCAAATCCCTGTTGGTCAACGGCTGGAGTAGGCTGCTGGTAGGCATAGGCATCTTGTGAAGTAGTTGTTCCCAATACTCCTCCTGCATAATACTCTGCAGATTTCGTTGTGGGAGTGACTGGGTCTATGTTTATCGTTTCATCAACACTTGCGGTGTTGTTGTCGCTGCAACTCATCAATGCGAGAAGGGCGCATGTCAAAGGAATGAATTTAAAATTCTTCATAATGTTGAGTTTAGTGTTTTTTATTAACAGAAAATGTTGGCAGCTTTCTTTCAATAAAAAAGCTACCAACTGTTTCTTGTTTATCTGTCTTTCTTGTTATTTCTTCCAAGTAATCTTGCTCAGACTATTAAGAAGCAACAAATCGTTGTCCGCCAAAGCGCGATATGTTGGGATAACAGTCTTGTTGACAAATTCTTCGTTTACAGTCTTGAATGATGCCTCAAGTGTTGCGTTGCCTGTGTATGGCTCAATCAACTCGTCAAGATCATCAAGTGCATCCTCCAATTCCTCGAGGGCAGACATGGCATCCTTGGCACTTTGGTCTGAGTAGTAGAGCACGAAAGGCTTCTTCATGTTGCTGATGGCTGTCAGAGCTGCGTCCAATTTTGCTTCAACGGTCTCTGCGGCAGTCTTAAATGTGGGAACTTTCAAGCAAACTCCAATGAGTGAAGTAGATGTAGGCTTGTCTGTAACAGTCCAACCACCATAGAGTGTGTGCTTGCATGACATGATGTTGTCATAGAAGTCCTGCACGGAATTATAGGCATGGGGAGACTCGATGTAGTTTACGTCTGTACCCGTTGCAGGAGCACCGATTTTCGAGTCACGCACCTCACCGATGATATCTTTTGCACCAGCGATGATCTGACGTGTTGCCTGTGTGATGCTTGAATATCTTGAACCTTTTTCACCTGCATTCAAGAAATCTGTCTTGTAGTCGGTGTAATCTTCGAAATCTGCATCTGCAAGCATCTCTTCCTCTTCTTCTGTTATATCACCGCCCCAGCATGCTACAAGTTTCAGAGAGCTGACATAGAGGTCTCTGGCTGCGCTCTGGGCGAAATATACCTCATTTGCACTCATGTCGGCAATCTTACGAGATTGACCTTCGCGGAAAATCAAGTATTCTACGGCATGGAAACCAGTCAGGTTGGTACCGTCTGCGATAGCATTATCAATCAATTCTGCATCGTCATCGTTTGTTGCAGGATTGTATTTTGACATATATCTGTCAAATGCAGTGCGGTCGAATGGCCATGTGTCGGTATGTGGGTCGATGGAATAGTCTTTGGCCGCACCGAAAAGGAATGCCTCTGACCACTCCCAGTCCTGGCGAGCTGCTTTCCAGTATGTTCCGGCTTCTGCTACCATTGCGTCTGTTCCGTTCAAGGTAGTTGTACTGTCTGTTTTGTCGTCAGTCTTTTTGTCATCATTGTTGGTGATGCTGTCATCGTTACTGCTGCTGCAGCTTGCCATGCCTGCCGAAAGAGTTAATGCGGCGGCGAAAAGCACTGAATACGTAAAGATTTTTTTCATTGTCTTTTGATGTTTATGTGAGTCTTATGATGTTTTTTATTTCTTGATTTGCTTTTTGAGCTCTTGCAACTCTTTGCTCAGTTGGTTGATACGCTCCATCTGATAGTCGCTGATTTCCTGGTTCTTCTTAAACTTCTTCTTGATCCAAGTAGATGTGTCGAAGACACCATTGAAGGTGATACCCAAGTTCAAGCTTGGCTCGTCGTTGTACTCTTTTTCGAGGAATCGTTTGCCATATTCTCCCTTGATGATGATTTGTTTGATGGGAGAGTAGTTGATACCAGCCGAGAATCGCTTGACATGGTCATATCCGTAGGCTCCTTTCTTGTTGCCGCTGGCGTATGTGTTGTATTCTTCAAATCGTCCAAAGATATACAACTCTTGCTTTTCCTTCAGACTTGCTATTTGTGAGAATACATTGTAACCAGCCTCAATTCCTACCGAGTATGCGTTTCTTGCAATTGGAGAATGTTTGGATGGTGAACCGTCCTGTGAGCTGTGTTTGGGGAATGCATTGAGATAAGTTGTCATTTTCTCTGCATCGTCGAGATGAGCGTATGTCGCATTTCCACGAACAATCCAATTCCAGCGGTTCAGTTCGAAACCAAAGCTTCCGATGGCGAGTGCGCCATGTAGATCTTTATAGCTCTCGCCAATTCCATGCTCTGTATTCTTGAAAGTGTAGCCGTAATATCCGCTCAAGCTCAGTCGCAAGCCTGGCACGGAGTAGTTGTCGATGCGTGCTGCTCCTGCATATACGTTGCCCAGTTTGTATTCGTATGGACTTGTTGCGCCATAGTGTACGAAGCAGTTATGTCCGAAACGCTCAGCATCCAGTCCTGATGTGAAGATGGCCTCGTATCGCCAGTCTTTCACGCGGCCCCAAAGCGAGAGACCAACCTGATGCCAGGTGTTGGGAAGCATCTTTGCCTCGCCCTCCGATCGATATACGGAGAAGAAATTGTTAGGCATGTGATAAGCGTTGATTTCACCAACGGGGATGATGATTTCACCAGCTTTGATGTTGAATTTTCCTTTCCAAAATTCTTTGTTAAGCCAGAATTGCTCAAGTGCTACCTCTCCGCCGCGCTCTGTCTCAGCTTCGTATTCGCCACTTTCATCTGGGTCGATTTCTACAGCACTTTCTGTACCGCCGTGCTCGAACTCAATCTCCATACCCATTGTCCATCCCTTGCCGAAATTGTAGCCAAGGTTCAAGGTTACGTGTGGCAAGTCAAAACGACCATGACTTTCGTCGTTTCTGTAATTTTCGGGGTGTAAGTAACGATAGAAATGCTGGCTATAGAAGTTGCGGCTTGCAACAGCCTCGCCATAACCGCCAATAGTCAAACGTGGCTTTTTGGCTGTGCTGTCTGCACAACATTGTGCGTTGGCAGTTGCCATGCCGGCAACCAATGCACTTGCTAATAATCCAATTC
>CAVCDC010000101.1:0-9619 GCA_963600865.1 Firmicutes bacterium CAG:103 | reverse complement strand
CACAACTTCGCCAAATCTTCAAGAAACGGGTTCGAGAATATAACGTTAAAGGGTAGTAGCTGTGTCCAAGAATGAAATTTTTCAATGCGAGATGCTTTACGGCTGTGGGAGGCTTCTATTTGTTCCGTCATTGTTGCTCATAACAAGTTCAAAAAGATTTTTTAGGTCTTCCGTGGATTTTATTCTATGAACAACACCCCTGTACTCCACAAATCCATCTATCTGATATCCTGCATAAACTTGTCCATTGGTTTCTTTGCCAAGCAATTCGTCTAAAGAAATTCCAAGGAACTGAGCAACGATTGTCATTTGAGGGATTTTCTGCACGTTAAAAATCCTATCAACGTTTTGTTTTGGTATGCCTAAAGCCTCTGCCAAACCAACCTTTGTGAGATGCTTTGATTTCATAAGGGTCTCCACCTTAATCTGTAATTCCGTCTTTTCCTTTGCCATAGTAATCTTTTTTTTGTGCAAAGATAGCATGAAAATTTGTAAAAATCAACATTGTAATCAAGAATGATTACTAAATGATGTTAATAGTAATCGTTTTTACATTCAAAAACTTGTGTAAGTCATCTTTTTTGATTACCTTTGCATTGTAAAAACAAATAAGAACTTCTAAAAATTAAAAGTTATGATACTCACAATGAACGATTACAACGAAATCTCATCAATGATAGAAGAAGGTAATGGAACCGTTGAATATGAAAAGGACGGTGAAATCCTTTATGTAGATTACAACTATGAGATTGATGGCTACGTTGAGAATGATTACTTCAATGGCACGGGTGCTTTCGTTGAAACATCTGTTGATTTCTACATCAATGAGGTAGAATGTTATAACGAGGATGGTGAAGCCGCAGAAAGTAACTTTGACGAATATACTCTTTGTAAATTAGTAGCATAAACATTAATTAAAAGATAGGAGACACAACAATGAAGACCCTTACAATTTCAACAAACAACGTAATGGAAAACGCAATAATGTTTGCAACCAAAAATCACAGTGACATGATTACCTCAATCGGAAAGGGGGCACAAATGGAGGCTTTGAAGAAGCGTATGATGCGTGGAGAGGTGTGCAGATTTGCCTATAAGAAGGTGAATGGTGAAATAAGAGTTGCAGTCGGTAGCCTTCAAGAAAATGCAGTTAAGGCGAACTTGGAAGGGACAGGTGTTCCAAAGCGTTTCTATGGAATGTTTGCTTACCTTGACTTGGAAAAGATGGCTTGGAGAGGTTTTAAGTTTGAGAATTTCATTGGAATTATAGAAGACTAAACCTACAAAGGGAAGGGATGCGACTAAAGCGCATCCACCCTTCGGAAATATTCAATAGTATGACTTTTGGACCTTATTCAGAAAATCAACAAGTTAGCTTTTGCACAGCATAAGAGATATTCACAAATAGTTATAAACAATAAAACTGAAAGTAATATGGCGGCAATACACAGCAATACGACAAGTGATTACATAGAGTGGGATGAAATGCTCAGAGTAGTCAGAAGACTGTATAAGGATAAGAAATACAGATTAAGTCTTCTCATTGGCTTGGGTAGTTTCGTAGGATTGAGAATATCAGATCTCAGAACACTTACTTGGGCAGACCTTCTTGATAGTGATACTTTCACTCTTACAGAAAAGAAGACGGGTAAGAAGAGAACTATCAAGGTTAACCAACAGTTCAAACCGCACATTGAAGATTGCTTTAAAGCCTTGGGTAACCCAAGCAAGCAACAGCACTGTTTTCTCAGTCACAAAGGCACGGTGTTCTCAACTCAGAGGTTGAACGTACTGTTGAAGGACATCAAGCGAGACTATAATATGAAGGTGCAGCATTTCTCCACGCACAGCCTAAGAAAGACGTTTGGCAGAAGAGTGGTAGAGATGGCAGGGAACAACTCCGAGATGGCTCTAATCAAGTTGTCGGAGATATTCAATCACAGCTCTGTTGCCGTAACAAAGCGATACCTTGGACTGAGGCAAAAGGAACTTGAAGAGTGCTATGATATGTTGGATTTTTAAGTTATGGTGTTGTGTCTATCCGACACAACACCAATCCCAAATTAGCTGTTCACAACTGCTTAATTTGTGGTGAATATAGGCTAACATCTTATAAATGAATTAATTTTAAGTTCTTAAAAATGCCATAAGTGGTTAATATACAGTTATAACCTGTTTTGTAAAATGTGAACCAAAAATGTGAACCAATACCTATAAAAGTAATATAATACACTGATAATCAATTATACAATAAAATCGAGTGGGAATAGTAATCCTGCTATATATAATATAAGGTATAAGAAATCCTAACTAAGGGGAGATTGTCCGTGGATGGACGTTCTCCCCTTGTTCATTTTTAACCAACAACAGATTTTTTCCGTTGTCAAGTTTGCGAATAATCAAAAAGAATCGTACCTTTGCAGAAAATCTTATTACTATGTGGACTTTCATCATTTTAGTTTTTGGAGTTATCTTTTCGTTGTATAACTTAAAGAAGTCATTGCAAGAAAAGAAACACCCCAAAAAGAAACAGACAAAACGAAGCACACCAAGACGAAACAACCGTGTGTTTTATGATACTGCGCCGGATGATGAAATGACCGTGGAGCAAATGATAGCAGAGGATTATTACTATTACCAAGATAGGGACTAATATAGCCACTACTTCATTTCTCAATTCTGCAAGTGCACTTGCAAAATTAGAGAGCAAAGGCAAGAAGTTTGTGCAAACGCCACTTGCCTTTTACCTTTTTACCCTTTTACCTTTTTACCCTTTTACCTTTTTACCCTTTTACCTTTTTACCTTTAATAATGTATCCCGAGAGAATGACCAGAAAGCAAAGGACTCCCCATATAAACACGAAGAGGTCGCTGAGCGGTCCTAAGAAAGGAGCGTAGCATCGCCCCACATGCAGTTCAAGAGCAAAGTTCCAGAGAGACAATGGTATGCGCTGCATTGTTTCAGGCATCGCCTTCAGAGGGGTGGTAGCCCCTAAGGAGTAGTCGAAGGTAACAGGTTTCCCGAAATCCTCAGAGTAGCCACTCACCATCTTTCCAGGCTTTACCCCATAGCTCTTTACGGGGCGTTTGCCCGTAAGACAGTCTATTGATACACCAGTCTGTGCATTCCAACGGCTCATGCCACTAAACGACCCCACCAGCCAAGTGCCGTCTTTCTGTTGGCGCAGCACATTGACACCCATCGGACTCACCACGGGAGCCTTCTCGGGAGCAATCATGCGAGGGGAAGAGGCAAAGGCAGAGTCCACCCGCATAAACCCGTCGGCAGTGGAGACAAGCCATAAGTTTTCTTTGTTGTCCCATCGCAATGCACGGAGACGGTCGTTCCATACATTGTCGGTATAGTTGACTGGTGCAGACTTCAGCAACACGAAAGGCACCATCAGCGGTGGGCGCAGACAAGAGCCCGTGACAGTAAGCAACAAGGTAAGCACCACGGTGTAGCGGCCTATACGGTTGTGCCAACGCAGGTTCCATACGAAATGTCTGCCAGAGCGTTTCATGCCCTCTCTGTCGCCAGCATGCTTTTTTCTGCGTATGCGATAAGGAAGGAGGAAGAGGACTATCCCCGTGACAGACAGTATGACGATGATGACAGCCACCACGTCTACCACCAATCTCCCTGCCAAGCCGAAGAGTTCACCGCTATGCAACTTCCATATCGTTCGGAACAACAAGTCGCGTGGCTGGTAATCGTGTGCAGCAGGAAGTTCTTTACGTTCTACCTTGACAGTTCCCGTCTCTACCACAGCACCTCCCTTCTGCACCGGAACCGGTGAGATAACATATAAGGCACTACGTGAGAGAGCCACCACCCTGCTGCTGTCACCGCTGATGGCAAGATCCATCAGTCGTTCGCCATACAAGGGCAAGGCACACGGTCTCCAGCGCTTTCCGTCGTAGCGATAAACATCATAGTTAGTGGCACACCACAGGGTGCCCTGTTTCGTCATCACAAGGTTGCGCACACTGCGGTGGTCTACCCCTTCCGGGAATCCGTCATTCATCTCCCTCCAATGGGCAGCATGACGGTCGGTAAGCCAAACACCGCCATAGCCAAAGGCTACAACCCTTCCGTCTCCTATCGCCACGGTGCCCTTTACCACACCATTATTATAATTGTCGACATGGTAACTGCCAGGCAACCAACTGCGGCAAACGTCAAAACTGCAGAAAAGGGCACGATGATTGAGTACTACACCCGAGATGCAGAACACGATCAGGAACAGAGCCATCACCACACCAACCCACTTATGGTATTTCTTCCAAGATATCTTTTTTGTCATCACTTCAATTTTGGGCGCAAAGTTACAACATTGCGCTGACATAGGCAATACTTACAAACTATGATTTTACGTTGCGGCACAACAGTCGTCGTTTCCAGTCAACGACAACAATGGAATAGCCCGATGTCAAAAAACAAGGATGAAAAATCAAATAGTCGTGGTGGAAAGGCGTGGATTGCCTTAACTTTGCAATCAAAACAAATACAGACTACAAATAACGCTTGTGGCACCATAGCCAAAGGCCATTATAACGTCACTAAAGACCTATTATAACAACAATGAACCAAACGAAAAACTTTTTCGCCGTAGACCTCGGCGCAACGAGTGGTCGAACCATCATCGGTTCGCTTCTGGACGGCAAGCTCAACATGGAAGAACTCACCCGGTTTGACAACACACTCATCCAGACGGGCGGACACTTCTACTGGGACATCTATGCCCTCTACAACGAAATCGTCAAAGGGCTGAAACTCGTGGCACAGAGAGGCATCAGCATACAGAGCATCGGTATAGACACCTGGGGCTGCGACTTCGTCTGCGTCGGTCAGGACAAGGCGATACTACGTAATCCACTGTCCTACCGCGACCCGCACACCGTGGGCTGCATGGAACAGTATTTCGAGGAGAAACAGTCCAAAGAGACCGTCTATGGCAAGACGGGCATACAGTTCATGAACTTCAACTCGCTCTTCCAGCTCTACGCCATGCGCAAGGCAGGAAACGCAGCACTCGATGGTGCCGACAAGATACTCTTCATTCCCGATGCCTTGGCATACATGCTCACTGGGCGTGCCGTGTGTGAATATACCGTCGCCTCGACATCGCAGATACTCAACCCCATCACCAAAGACCTCGACGGCGACCTCATTGAGAGCCTCGGACTGAAACGCTCGCAGTTTGGACGTATGACCTTCCCAGCCTCTATCGTCGACACGCTCACCGAGGAACTGCAACAGATGACTGGTCTCGGCGCCGTGCCCGTCATCGCCGTGGCAGGACACGACACGGCAAGTGCCGTGGCTGCCGTTCCCGCCAAGGACGAGAAGTTCGCCTACCTCAGTTCGGGTACATGGAGCCTCATGGGCATAGAGACGAAAGACCCCATCATCACGAGGCGCAGCTTAGACCTCAACTTCACCAACGAGGGCGGCATAGAGGGAACGACACGCTTCCTGAAGAACATCTGCGGCATGTGGATTTACGAACAATGCCGCAAGGAATGGAAAGACGAGGCACTCGCCAAGCATGAGGATACGGAAACCTTGAGCCACTCCTACCTCATAGGAGAGGCGATGAAGCAGGTGCCCTTCCGCAGTCTCATCAACCCCGATGCACCCGACTTCGCCAACCCGTCCTCGATGGTACACGCCATACAGGCATTCTGTCGCAAAACAAAACAGCACGTGCCCGAGAGCCGTGCCGAGATATGCCGTTGCATCTTCGAGAGCCTCGCCCTGCGCTACAGGCAGGTGTTCACGTGGCTCAAAGAGTTTGCCAACTTCGACATACAGGTGCTGCACATCATCGGCGGCGGTTCGCTCAATGCCTACCTTAACCAGTTTACTGCCAATAGCTGTGGCATAACTGTTCTCGCTGGGCCACAAGAGGGAACTGCAATAGGCAACATTATGCTCCAAGCAAAGGCATCAGGCGAAGTGAGCGACATATGGCACATGAGACAAATCATCGCACAGTCTACGGAAATGAAGCGCTTCGAGCCGCAAGAAAAGGAGGCTTGGGACAAAGCATACAGCCAGTTCGTGAAAATAAGCT
Organism: Firmicutes bacterium CAG:103; assembly: GCA_963600865.1. Classification (GTDB taxonomy): domain Bacteria; phylum Bacteroidota; class Bacteroidia; order Bacteroidales; family Bacteroidaceae; genus Prevotella. The sequence goes on along the minus strand of CAVCDC010000101.1, from coordinate 3,539 downwards.
GACACAAGTTTTCGAACTTAAACAAGAAAATAACATCAACTAACAATAACAAACAACACAACAATGAAAGCAGATCTCATTCTCAAAAACTATGAAATTGCCAAGGAGCGTTATGCTGCCTTGGGAGTAGATACCGACAAGGCCATCGAGACCCTTGCCAAGACCCCCATCTCACTGCACTGCTGGCAGGCTGACGACGTGGTGGGCTTCGAGAGAGGCGAGGCAGCCTCTGGTGGTATCCAGAGCACTGGCAACTATCCTGGCAAGGCTCGCAACATAGACGAACTGCGACAGGATATAGAGAAGGTACAGACCCTCCTCGCCGGCAACTTCAGACTCAACCTGCACGAGATATACGGAGAGTTTGGTGGCAAGCAGATCGACCGCGACCAGGTGGGCGTGGAGCAGTTTGAGGGATGGATGCAGTGGGCTAAAGAGCACAACCTCAAGCTCGACTTCAACTCTACATCCTTCTCCCACCCCAAGAGCGGAAGTCTGTCACTCTCCAACCCCGACAAGAGCATACGCGACTTCTGGATAGAGCACACCAAGCGTTGCCGTCGCATAGCCGACGCCATGGGAAAATACCAGGACGACCCATGTATCATGAACATCTGGGTGCACGACGGAAGCAAGGACATCACCGTCGAGAAGAGCCGCTATCGCCAACTGCTGAAGGAGAGTCTGGACGAGATTCTCGCAGAAGACCTGCCCGGTATGAAGTCGTGCCTCGAAGCCAAGCTCTTCGGTATCGGACTGGAGGCATACACCGTTGGTTCACACGATTTCTATGCTGGATACTGCGCCAAGAACAATGTCATCTATACGCTCGACACAGGCCACTACGAGCCTACGGAGAACGTGTCAGACGCTGTCTCCTCACTGCTGCTCTTCGTGCCAGAGCTGATGCTGCATGTGTCACGCCCCATGCACTGGGACTCTGACCACGTGACGCTCTACGACGACAACACACGCAACCTCTTCTCAGAACTGGTACGCGCCAACGCTCTCGACCGTGCCCACATCGGACTCGACTATTTCGACGGTTCCATCAACCGCATCGGTGCTTACATCATCGGTGTAAGAGCCGCACAGAAGTCGCTGCTGCAGGCATTCCTCGAACCACTCGACACTCTGCGTAAGTACGAGGATGAAGGCAAACTCTTCCAGCGCTTGGCTCTGCTCGAAGAGGAGAAGACGCTGCCGTTCGGCGCCGTTTACGACTACTACAACCTCAAGCACAACATTCCAGTGGGAGAGGAGTATATCGCCGATGTGGAGAAGTACGAAAATGAAGTACTCGCCAAGAGAGGATAAGAAATAAATATTGTAAAACAATGGAAATAATCATCGGACTGCTCATCATAGCCATTGGAGCATTCTGCCAGTCGAGTTGCTACGTCCCCATCAACAAGATCAAGGACTGGAGCTGGGAGTCGTACTGGATGGTGCAGGGCGTCTTCGCCTGGCTTGTGCTTCCTTTCTTGGGAGCCACCCTCGCAGTACCAGCAGGACATGGGTTCTTTGAACTCTTCGACGGGTACGCCTTCAATGTCACCATGACCATACTCTTCGGTATCCTGTGGGGCGTGGGAGGCCTTACCTTCGGACTCTCCATGCGCTACCTCGGAGTGGCTCTCGGACAGAGCATCTCGCTCGGTACGTGTGCTGCTCTCGGCACGGTCATGGGCCCCATACTGCTCAACATCTTCTTCCCTGAGATGAATGCATTGGCAAGTCTTACCTTCAGCGTCATCATAGGCGTACTTGCCACGCTCCTCGGCATTGCCGTCATCGGAGTGGCTGGTAGCATGAAGGCTAAGACGCTCAGCGGAGAAGAAGGAGCTGTCAAGGACTTCAACTTCCCCAAGGGACTTGCCATCGCTCTTATCGCTGGTTTCATGAGCGGCTGCTTCAACGTGGGACTTGCCTTCGGAAGTGACATCAACTTCGGTACGCTGACTCCCGACATGTACAAGACGCTGCCTGCTACCTTCCTCGTCACATTGGGCGGATTCCTCACCAACGCAGCATACTGCTTCTGGCAGAACAGCCGCAACCATACGTGGGGAGACTACATGAAGCAGGAGGTATGGTCCAACAACCTTGTTTTCTGCGCACTGGCAGGAGCACTGTGGTACAGCCAGTTCTTCGGACTGTCGTTGGGAAAGGGATTCCTCACCGAGTCGCCAACGCTCACCACTCTCTCCTTCTGCATCCTCATGGCGCTCAACGTGGTGTTCTCCAACCTCTGGGGCATCATACTCAAGGAATGGAAGGGATGCACGTCCAAGACCATCGCTGTCCTCATCGTCGGCATCGTAATCCTCATTACGGCTTGCTTCTTGCCGCAACTCATGGCGGGGATATAAGAGACTCACCTTTCTGTTTCAAGTTTTTTCAGAAAGACAAAACTGCAAAGAACGCACTGTTGAGACACCTCCACAGTGCGTTCTTTTTTCGTTTTTGCCCTTTAGACTTGTTTGTATTCCCACTTTTTTTGTAAATTTGCACACACTAAACAAGCTATCAACCATGCAAACAAGCAAATATCTGCTCGCCAATGAGCGCGACAAGGAATGGGGACTCACCATCAGCACTGTGGGGCACGAGCGCATCGAGCCAGGAGAGAAATATCCTACACGCGGTCATGCCGACGGTTACTACTTCGACCTGAAACGCGGACGCACACTCGACGAATACCAGTTGCTCTACCAACCCGATGGAACTGGCGTGTTCCAGTCGGCCCACCAACCGGAAACGACCATCAAGGCGGGTGACATATTTCTTCTCTTCCCGGGCGAATGGCATACTTATCATCCGAGTCCCGACACAGGATGGGATAGCTACTGGATAGGATTCCGAGGCAAGAACATTGACGACCGTGTGCATGCAGGGTTCCTCTCACCCGAGAAACCTATCTACCACGTAGGGTTTACCACCGAGATATTAGGACTCTACAAGGAAGCACTGCGCACAGCCCAGGAAGAGGCGGCATACTCGCAACAGACGTTGGCGGGCATCGTCAACCATCTCATCGGACTGATGTATTCCTTGGAACGAAACATCATCCTCTCGAAGGACTCGGCACAGGTGGAGATGGCAAGCAAGGCAAGGTTGCGCATACGCGAATCGCTTGAGAGCGACCTCACCATACAGCAGATAGCCGACGAGATGGGGGTGAGCTACTCATCGTTCAGAAAACTCTTCAAGGAGCACACGGGCATCGCCCCCGCTACCTATCAGCAGGACTTGCGGTTGCAAAGAGCCAAGGAACTGCTCTCCACCACCAACGAGAGCATCAAGGAGATAGCTTACAGACTCAACTTCGAGTCGCCCGACTACTTCTCCTCGCGCTTCAAGGCACAGACGGGGCTAAAACCATCTGAGTTCAGAAACAGAAACCATTGAGGACAGTAATACTTACATGCCATTGGTTGTCACCTGGGACAAGTCTCACAATCTCTCTTTCTCTTCTGCTCCAGCATCCGTCATTACATGATGCTTTAACTTGTTATGAGGGTGTAAATTGAAGATAA
>CAVCDC010000100.1:0-9711 GCA_963600865.1 Firmicutes bacterium CAG:103 | reverse complement strand
GTGAGTGGGGCGACGACCTGGCTTCCGAGCATGAGCGTTTCCTCGTGGAGGAGCATTTCAAAAAGCCAGTCATCATGACCAACTATCCCAAGGCTATCAAGGCTTTCTATATGAAGATAGACGAGGAGGAGAGTGGCTTCGGTGGCAAGAGCGGTCAGACTGTTCAGGGTACCGATGTGCTGTTCCCACAGATTGGTGAGATCATTGGTGGTTCTGTTCGTGAGGAGAGCTATGAGAAGTTGATGGGTGAGATTGAGAGCCGCAACATTCCTATGAAGGACATGACCTGGTATCTCGATACCCGTAAGTATGGTTCTTGTCCTCACGCTGGTTTCGGCTTGGGCTTCGAGCGTCTCATTCTCTTCGTAACGGGTATGCAGAACATCCGTGACGTCATTCCATTCCCACGTACTCCAAAGAATGCTGAATTCTAAGAGATATTGAAAAAGTAAGAGGGCTGGCAATAATGCGCCAGCCCTCTTTTTACCTTTTTACTTTTCCAAAAATTTTTCAGCTTGTTCCTTGATGTAAGCCTCGTCGCTGAAGTAATCGATGCGCATGGCTTTGCGAACCTCGTCCATGGTCTGTGCGGCGAATTCCCTTGCGTCCTCGCTACCTTTTTTCAGGATATTGAATACCTCGGGGATGTCTTGCTCAAACTCATGTCTGCGCTGACGAATTGGGTCGAGCATCTTATTGATCACACTGTTCAGGAACTTCTTGCAAGTACCGTCGCCGATACCACCCTTCACATACTGCTCCTTCAACTCGTCCAATGTCTTGAACTCAGGCCAGAACTCGGCAAAGTCCTCGGGTGTGGAGAAAGCCTCCATGTAAGTAAATACGGCGTTTCCTTCCAGGTTGCCTGGCTCGTCCATGCTCATGCGTGGCGCACCGTTCGACATCTTCTTCACCTTCTTCCATACCGTCTTCTCGTCGTCGCTCAGATAGATGCAGTTGCCAAGGCTCTTGCTCATCTTCTCCTTACCGTCGGTTCCCGGCAGTCTGCGGCAAACGGCGTTCTCGGGGAGCATGATTTCTGGCTCTACCAAGACTGGTGCATAAACCTGGTTGAAGCGGCGTACCAACTCTCTTGTTACCTCCAGCATAGGCTCTTGGTCTTCGCCGGCAGGTACGGTTGTTGCCTTGAAAGCTGTGATGTCGGCAGCCTGACTCACGGGGTAGCAGAAGAAGCCGAGGGGGATGTTAGCCTCGAAGTTGCGCATCTTGATTTCTGTCTTCACCGTAGGGTTGCGCTGCACGCGTGATACGGTGATGAGGTTCATCAGATAGGTGGTCAACTCAGCCAACTCTGGTATCATACTCTGGATATAGAGTGTGCATTTCTTTGGGTCGAGACCTGCTGAGAGATAGTCGAGTGCCACCTCGATGATGTTCTGGCGTATCTTCTCTGGGTTGTCGGCATTATCGGTGAGTGCCTGTACGTCTGCCATGAATACGAACATTCTGTCGAAGTCGCCTGCGTTCTGTAATTGCACTCTGCGCTGCAATGATCCGATGTAATGTCCCAAGTGAAGTTTACCCGTAGGACGGTCGCCCGTCAATATGATTTTTCCCATTTTATTACGATTAATATGTTTCAAGATGCAAAAGTATATAAAATTTCTGAATTACGAGCCACTTCCTTCAAGTTTTTTACCTTTTTGCTCTTTTACCTTTCAATGCTACTTGACAATTGTGATGATAACTCTGTCCTTGTCGTTGTCGGTGTATGTCAGGAAGGTCTGACCTTTCTTTGCCTCACCAAACCTGTCTGCGGGGATGCCGTAGTTCTTGTTCAGCATCTTGGTGACGGAAGCGATGCGGTTGCCTGTGTCAACGTTGGTGACATAGGTTGTAACCAAAACCTTTGAGTTGGGATTTGCCACGATGAAGTCAATCAACTCAAGAATCTTCTGATTCTCCGAGTCCGTAACTTTATTACCGCCGACGGTAAAGAATATGTCACTTTTGTTTTTCTTCACATTCGTCTGTATGGTCGGCTGAGGCGTACTTACTGGCGTAGTTGTGGGCTGAGGCTTGCTAACTGCTGTAGTTGTTGGCTCAGTCTTACTTTCCAATGTCGTTGTAGGTTCGACATTGGATTCCAATATTGTCGTTGACTCAGGCTTTAGTTCTACACTTGGTTCGGTGTTCTCCTGTCCAGCGTTGTTCTCCGTCTGAGTGTTGTATTCCTGTTCATCATTGTTTTCCTCTTCGGGTGTCGTATATTCCCAGATAGACTCGGGTTTGGGAGTAGCGGGTGCGACCGTCGCCTTTTTATAGTTCTTGCCCAGGTTGATGCGCAAGCCGGCGAGGACGTTATAGTAAGAGTCGGGGTTGTCGCCCTTCTTCGAGTTATACTTGTCGCTCACGATGTTGGCATTGCCTTCCAACATGATGCTCACGTGCTTGCTTACTCTGAACTCCAAGTCGAGGCCAATCCTGCCGTAGGGGGATGATTGGCTGCCTTGCCAGAGATACTCCATCGGATAGTCGTTTTTATTCTCCACCGTAGCCATCAGGTCGTTCAACTCATTGTTGCCACTTGCAAAGTTGATGCCGCCGCCGAGGAATAGGGTAGCGTTCACCACACGGTTGGGATTCCAACTGCCAAAGAGGTTGCTGAGGTTGAACATGAGGTCGAGTCCCGGTGCCACATAACTATATTTATAGGTGACAGTCTGGGGTGTGTCGCCTTTCTTGGCTCGGAAGCCAGCCAAACCACCCTTGCTGGAGAAACCGTTCATCTGTAAGCGGAGTCCGAAAGCAGGGGCAATCTGGTAACCGACACCCAATTGGAAGTTGGGTGAGAGGAGGTCGCCGAAGTTCGCCCCACCCACTGTATATTGTCCTCCTGCCTGTAGGTCGAGGAAGAAATGTTGCTTGAATTTGTATCCCTCACCGCTCTTGTCTGCATCTGTGGCTTTCGCCATAGCGGAGGTAGAGCCAAGGGCGAGCAGTGCGCTCACAAATAATGCTTCCTTTATTGCCATACTTTATACTTTTTCCTTTAAAGGTCTTCTTACTTTTTTACCTTTCTACTTTTTTACCTTTATCTCATTTGGTGAGCAGCACCTTGGTGGTATCCACCTTCAGGTCGATGACCTTGGTGGGGTGTGGCTTTACATAGACCAAGAGGGCACGGAGTGTGTCTCCATGTCCCTTGATGTAATGTACTTGCACCGAGTCGCCCTTCACCATGATGCCATTGTTGTACTCGGCATCGTTCAGTCCAAAGAGCAGCGTGTCCTCACCGTCATAGAGTTTCATGCTCTTGATGGTATCCATCATTTGACTTGCCTCCACACTGGTCACCACGCCATCCACGTGTTTCAACTTCTCCTTACAAGAGGAGAGGCTTCCCAGGATGGCTATGCTGACCATGGCAAGTATGTAATTTTTTCTTTTCATCGTTATTTATTCTTTACTACCTACGCTTTACCGTGAATGGCATCTCAATTGTATGTGTGTGAGTGAAGGCGTCCTGGCAAGTGAACACCAATTTAGAAGGTACATCTTGTGCAGGATTATGAGCTGCATCCGTATAGATAGGCTTGAATCTGATGTAGGTGTCTGTTTCTTTCGTACCTACATAAATAGAAACATTGAAGTAGTCTTCAACGCCTGTTGCATCTGTAATCAACTTTGCGGAAACTGACTTGTACTTCTGGAAGTCACCCTTTATGAGCGCATTCAGAGTATGGTCGAAATGATACCCTTGCTGAGAGGTCGTGTGCCCCTGGATATAGTTGAGAACTGACCAAGTCTCACCTGTACCTGGTTTGGACGCATCAGATGTAACGTGCTGAGTGGCATAACCACTGTTGGAATTATCTCCATAAGTGATGTAGTTCACGTCTTCTTCTTTGCCATCAGATACCTTCAACTTGTTCCAAGTGTATGTCTGATGTTTCTCGTCGAGGAAGCAAGTTAAAATACTCTTGAATGTTTCAACCGCCACTTTGTAGTAGCCATCTTTATCGGAGTACCCATCGTTAGCCATGTCGGAACTGATTTTTCCGAAGTTAAAGATCATCTCGGATTCGCGCTCTGTCTTGCTGTCAACCAATAAGGTCGCATCTGTGTACAACGTTCCTTTTATTCTGTACGAGATGCCGATGTTGGGAATGTTGAGATAACAGTTATCTGAAGTGGATGTATAATATTCATTCAGGACTAAGTAAGTCCTACTGGCAGTTATACCCCAGAAAGGACTGTAAAATGCTGTTTTGGTGGGATACATATAAGCTGTCAATATACCGTTTTCGGGCTTTACGCCTGTCCACTGATATTTTGCTTTGATAGAGTCGTTGATATTGTCCTTTGTAGGCATTTTTTTAGTAAGAGAAACCTGAAGGGAGTTGCAATCGTTCATGAGAGTTCCCTTTGCTTCGCTTCCATTCGTCCAGTTACAGATGCTTGAACTATTACTAAGCGAGAATTTCACAAACTTGACCTCGCTGTCCTTTGTTGCTTTCGTCTTGCCCTCTGCATCTTGGGCATACTCCACGTTCAGAGTAATCTTATGATTATCTGTGTCTGTAACATCTATAGTGTTTTTACTGATGAGAGTCGCAGTTTCTGTCTGTGTGGGATCCATTAAGCTGTTTGATATAGCAGTCCAACCAGTCTCCATCTTCTCGTAGTCAGTAAAGTTCATGTCGGCTGTGACGGAAGCCTGCTTTTCATCCCTCTTTACATATAGAATGAATACATTGCCCGCTTTATTATAGTACTTACCGTTGCGGTTGATAGCGAAGATGCGGAATGGTACGTTTATTTTATCCAGGGAAGCTTTTTCGGGAATGTGAACCTTGATATGTCCCTTGCCAGCACCGTTGTTAACGGTTACAATCGAATCTATACCATCGAAGGTGTATAGGCCCAACTCTGTTTCAATGGTACTCTTTTTGTCAATAGCCACATAGAAGCAGTCGATCTTGTCCTTCACAGCATCACCAGCAAAGCTAATCTCGACATCCTCACCATTTTTGACCCACATTTTAGTGTCTGTGGCAGTAGCTTTTGCAGCTTCGACCAAATCGTACCCTTTGATAGTAATTCCGGTCGTTGTTGCTCCTTCTGAATAAGTCGCAGGCTCGAACGCTTTATCAGCTTTGCCAATGGTCAATTCGTAGTCGGAAACCACATAGCGGTCGGCAGCATCCTTGGCACTTTCAGCCTGTGCTGCCGTGTTGTTGATGGCAACAGCAAAGAGGACGGACTTACCATCCGTTGTGGTTTGGGCAATATTCTTCTCTACATCTACGTTAGCCTTAGGCTGCAATGTAACCTTCCAAAGACCGGTGGCAATGTTTGCGCGAGATTTTGTAGTTTCTTCTTTGTATAGATATTCGTCATATTTCTCCACCTTTGTAATCTCCAGCAAGGAGTCGAGAGTCTCACCCTTGGAGTCCACGAGTTTAATCATGCTCGGGGTAATATTGGCGTTTACGGGATTTACCTTTATCAACATCTCCGTGGGGATGATGATTTCTGCCCCCTTTTTGTATGTCTTGGTAGGTTTTGCGCTGTATGTGTTAGGGTTCTCTGCGTCGTCTGTCTCTCCATTTCCGAAGGTGAGGTCTTCTGCAACTTTACCATAGTCGAACTTCAAGTCGCTGGAGAACGTCGTGCCGTTGCCTGATACGATGCTGACCTCTGTCACAGCCGTATAGAGGGCGTTGACCACTATCTTGTAGTTGTCAATCTGAGTCTTCAAATCTCCGATGCTCTTGTTTGCTTCGGCAAGGCGTTCATCAATGTCTTCGAAATAATAAGAGATGATGTAGAGTACTTGGTCGATTTCCTCGGCCGTATAGTAATCAGCCTTGGCGTCGGTCCATTGCTTGACAGCCTTCGTGAGTTCATCCGACAGCTCCTTGTTCTTGGCAAGGGCTGATGCGGCGGAATCGGCGGCAGCCTTGTTGGCTTTCTGAAGGTTAAGGATCTCGGTATCGGTCACCTTGCCGGCATTGGCGAGAGAGTCGATCCTCTTTGCCGTAGCCTTGGAGTTCGTGCTGATAGTACCTTCCAACGTCTTGAGGTCGTTGTCGAGGTTCGAGATGTTGGTCGCATTGGCAGCAATATCCTGTTTTGCTTTGTCGGCAGTAGCCGTGCTACTGGCAATCGCAGCCTCCACCTGTGCCTTCAATGTCTGGACATCGGTGGCAAGGGATGCCTTGTCAATTTGTGCTTGCAGGTTATTGATGTCATCGGAATAATCCTTGCAAGACGTAAATGTGCTCACTGAGATAGTGGTGAGTACACCTATAATCAGTGCGTATAAATACTTCCTTTTCATACGTTATATTTTATTACTACATTTATTTGCAAATATTCTTATAATACTTGAATCTCTTTTGTTCCTTCTTTTATTTCCTGCGCTTCACAGTGAATGGCATCTCTATCTTATGCTTATGAAATGAACCGTCTGTAACAGTAAAAACCAAGGTCGAAGGCACGTCCTGCGCAGGGTTGTTTGCATCGTCAGTCTTGAGTGCTTTGAAATTGATTGTTGTTGTTTTTTCAGATTCGTTTCTGGTTACAGAAGCTTTGAAGTAGTCTTCTTTACCTGTTGCTTTCGAAATCAACTGTACATCAACATACAGGTACCTTTTGTTGCTTCCTGAGGATAAAAGGAAGTTCAGCGTATTTCCAAGCTCTTCATTGTAGATTTTATTGGTTCCTTTGATGTAGTTCAGTACAGACCATGTTTCACCAGTGCCAGGCTTAGACACGTCTGATGTGACGTGTTGGGTGCCATCGCCATAGGTGAGGTAGTTTACGTCTTCGTATGTAGAAGCTGATGCTTTCAGCTTTTCCCATGTGTATGTCTGTACATTTTCGTCGAGAGGGCAGGCAAGAGTAGTCTTGAAGGTTTCAAGAACCACCATGTAGTTGTTGGACTTGTCTGAATACCCGTCTTTTTCCTTGTCGGAACTGATGTTGCCAAAGTTATAGCTGATGGCAGTATCGTACGTCCTGTTGAACCAGTCGTAACTCTTGTTGAACCATGTTTGATCATAACACCACAAGATACCTTTATTCAACGCCAACAGCGCAGAAAGTGTCGTAATAGAGTTAAAGTTCATAACATAGTAAGGGTCATTATATGGGTAATTGTTTAGAGGACCTTCCTCTGCCATATTTAAATAACGAAAAATTGCTTTCTTACCCCAATCAGTCTCGTTGTTTAGAGTAGTACTACCATTAGGTCGCATATAGGCAGTATATACGCCGTTTACCAACTGGTTTTCTTTCCAAGTGTATGATTTGTTGATCAAAGTTGCAACGTTTTCCTTTGTAGGCATCTTCTTGGTAAGAGAAACCTGAAGGGTATTCTTGTTGTTAGTGATGGTACCCTTTGCATTACTTTCGTTGGTCCAGTTGCTGATGTTTGAACCACTCAAAGAGAACTTCACGTACTTGATCTCACTGTCCTTTGTCGCTGTTGTCTTGCCCTCGGCATCTTGGGCATATTCCACGTTAAGGGTAACCTGATGGTTGGCAGTATCCGTAACCACGACAGTCTTTTGGCTAATGATGGACGGCGTTTGTTGGTCGTCTGCATCAAGTAAATCGGCTGTTATTTTAGTCCAGCTGCTTTCCATCTTCTCATAGCCAGTGCAGTTCATGTCGGCGGTAACAGAGGCTTGCTTGGTTTCTTTTGTAACATACAGGGTGAAGCAATTGCCATACTGGTTGTAGTACTTGCCATTGTGGTTGACGGCGAAGATGCGGAATGGAATACTTAAGTCTTTCTTTGATGCGTCATCTTTGATGGTAACCTTGATGTGTGCCTTGCCAGCACCGTTGCTGACGGCTACAATCTGATTGAGACCCTCAATGGGGTATGCGCTCCACTCTACGTCGCTGCCGAGCTTCTTGTCGCCAACTATATAGAAGCAGTCGATTTTGTCTTTGACGGCATCACCTGCGAAGCTGATTTCGATGTCTTCTCCGTTGTTGGAATGGATGTAATCTGTGGATGTGGCTCCTGATGCATTATATTCCTTGCAATCGCGTAAGTCAGTACCCTTTACAGTAATGCCTGTTTTTTCTGTTGAAGATGCGTTGTAAGTTGTTTCCTGGAATTGTTCACCTTTACCCACGGTCAATTCGTAGTCAGAAACCACATAGCGGTCGGCAGCATCCTTGGCACTCTCAGCCTGTGATGCTGTATTGTTGATGGCAACGGCAAAAAGGATGGACTTATCTTCGTTGCCCACCTTTGTGGTTTGCGCAATCTTATTCTCTACATCTAAGTTTGCCTTAGGCTGCAATGTGACCTTCCATAGACCAGAGCCTATGCTTGCACGAGACTTTGTTTCTTCACTATTTGTATTGGCAACTTTAGTGAGTTGCTCGTCATACTTTTCCACCTTGGTAATCTCGAGCAAGGAGTCGAGAGTCTCACCCTTTGAGTTCACGAGTTTAATCATGCTTGGGGTGATATTGGCGTTCACGGGGTTTACCTTTACCAATATCTCTGTGGGGAAGATGAGCTGGGCATCTTTTTGGTATGTCTTGGTAGTTTTTGCGCTGTAAGTGTTAGGGGTGGCAGCGTCGTCTTTTTCTTCTTTTCCGAAGGTAAAGTCTTCTGGAACTTTACCGTAGTTGAACTTCAGGTCGCTGGCGAACGTAGTTCCGTTGCCAGTTACGATGCTAACCTCGGTGACAGCTGTATAGAGGGCATTGACCACAATCTTATAGTTGTCAATCTCCTTCTTTAAGTCTCCTATGCTCATACCAGCTTCGTTGAGGCGAGCGTCTATATCTTCGAAATAAGCAGAGATGATGTAGAGTATATTGTCGATTTCCTCTGCCGTGTAGTAGTCTGCCTTGGCGTCGGTCCACTGCTTGACGGCTTTCGTGAGCTCGTCCGACAATTCCTTGTTCTTGGCGAGAGCGGAAGCAGCGGAGTCGGCTGCAGCCTTGTTGGCTTTCTGGAGGTTAAGGATCTCGGTATCGGTCACCGTACCGGCATTGGCGAGAGAGTCGATCCTCTTCGTCGTAGCTTTTGAGCTTGTGCTGATGGATCCTTCCAACGCCTTGAGAGCATTGTCGAGATTCGAGATGTTGGCAGCATTGGCATCGATATCCTGTTTTGCTTTGTCGGCAGTAGCCGTGCTGCTGGCGATGGCAGCCTCCACCTGTGCCTTCAATGTCTGGACATCGGTGGCAAGAGACGCCTTGTCAATTTGTGCTTGCAGGTTATTGATGTCATCGGTATAATCCTTGCAAGACGTAAAGGTGCTCACGGAGAACGTTGTGAGTACAGCTATCATCAGTGTGCTTAAATACTTACTTTTCATATGTTATGGTTTAATTACTAATTTTTAATTTGCAAACATACTTAAATTTCCTGAAACTTGCATCGTTCTTTCCGTTATTTTTTGCTAAAAGAGCCAAAATGCATTGATTTTTTAATATTTCCTATCTCTGTATGGGATTTCGCTGATACATTATTATATATGATTTCGCCAATCAAATATTCCTTTTTACCTTTCCCAAAAACTGCACAGTCGAAAGACGTGTGCGCATTTTTAGTGAAATCAACATTAATTTAGTTTAAAACTTAGGGAATTATTTTTAGAGTTATCATTATTTTTCGTAATTTCGCCAAACGAAAGTTTTGGAATATAGAGTAGAATGACAGCAGAAGAGTATTACAAGGAAGGAAACGCCTGGCGAAAGCAAGGCGAC
>CAVCDC010000099.1:0-9729 GCA_963600865.1 Firmicutes bacterium CAG:103 | reverse complement strand
TCCATGGTCAGACATCTCTCTTCGATGCCATCAACCAGATCAAGGACCAGGTGCCTGACAGTCCCGAAATTCAGAACATCATCGAGTTCTTGCAGAGTACTCAGAAGGGTGTGATTACCAAGATGTAATATTTGCGGTAAACCAATTTTCCCTGCAAAGATATAAACCATGTGGGTGTTTTACGGGCACGATAAAGAGTCTTGTAAAGCATCCACTTTCTATATGTACTTCTTCGTCATAGGTAGACTTGTCTTCTTTCGATGATGGCGTGTCGTGAAAGCCGTTGGTGTTAATGGTAGTTAAACGTTCGTTCGTTCGCTTCTTTTTTTGTTACTTTGCACCGAAATTTGGTATCATATACCCTTTTTGTACAGAAATGAGAAAAAAACACTATAACGCTGGCAATCGCAGAGGATTGCAGGTTGTAACCTTGTGTATCAGTACCGCCATGGTATTGGTATTGTTGGGCTTTGTTGTCTTTTCAGTGCTGACAGGCCGTAACCTCTCAGCGTATGTGAAGCAAAATCTTGTTGTTTCCGTCATGCTGGAACACGACATGACCAACCCTGAAGTGGTGCAAATGTGCAAGCAACTCAAAGCACGTCCTTATGTACATAGGCTTACCTATATATCTAAGGAAAAAGCTGAAAAGGAGGCAACGGCTATGCTTGGTGTTAACCCAAGTGAATTCGCTGGCGGTAATCCCTTCCAACCTTCGATAGAGATTACGGCGAATGCTGACTATGCCAATAACGATTCCCTTCGATGGGTAGCAAAGGAACTGAAGGTTTATCCTCGTGTTACAGAAGTTTCCTACCAGCATGACCTTATCGAAGAGGTGAACCGGATGCTTGCCAAGGTAAGCATAGGACTATTGGTTGTGGCAGCACTTCTTACTTTCATCTCTTTTTCTCTCATCAACAATACAGTTCGTCTTGGCATCTACGCCCGGCGTTTCTCCATACACACCATGAAACTTGTCGGTGCGTCCTGGGGGGTCATACGTCGACCGTTTGTGCGTCGTGCTGTCAGTATAGGACTGTTCTCGGCCTTCCTTGCAGACGCTTTCTTGGGAGCGTGTTTCTATGCGTTCTATCTCAATGAACCGGATGTGCTCATGGTGATAGGTTGGCAAGAACTTGCTGTGACGGGAGTGGCTGTTTTCCTCTTTGGTATCTTCATTACTGCTTTTTGTGCATTTATTTCTGTCAACAAATTCCTTCGTATGAAAGCGGGGGATCTGTACAAGATTTAAGTGAAGAGGGTAGAATGAAGAATGAAGAGGGAAGAGTGAAGAATTCACTCGCTACGTAAAGATTAAACATGATACATTAAATAATATAATAATGGATAAAAGAAATTTGGCATTTGACAAGATGAACTTTATCTTGTTGGGAATTGGAATGGCGATAGTCATCTTGGGGTTCCTTCTGATGAGCGGAGCAGGTTCTGATGAGAATACTTTTGATGCTGACATTTTTAGCACACGTCGTGTTGTCGTTGCTCCTACGGTGACGTTGATAGGCTTCCTTTCTATCATCTATGCGGTGATTCGCAAACCGAAGGACGGAGTAAGTAAAGAGTGAAGAGGGATGAGTGAAGAATTCACCACCCAACATTTAACATTCAACATTTAACATTGAAACAAAGTGAATTGGTTTGAAGCATTGGTATTGGGACTCTTGCAAGGTCTCACGGAATACCTTCCAGTCAGCAGCAGTGGTCATCTTGCCATAGGGTCTTATCTCTTTGGTATAGATGGCGAGAGTAACCTTGCCTTTACCATTGTGGTGCATGTTGCTACTGTGCTCAGTACATTGGTCATCCTTTGGAAGGAGATAGACTGGATACTGAAGGGATTCTTCAAGTTCAAAATGAACGAGGAGACTAAATATTTCATCAACATCGTCATCTCTATGATTCCCGTAGGCATCGTGGGCGTTTTCTTCAAGGACACCGTTGAGGAAATCTTCGGATCGGGTTTGCTCATCGTGGGTTGTATGCTTGTGGTGACAGCCTTACTCTTGACTTTCTCTTACTTTGCCAAACCGCGTCAGCGTGAGGATATCAGTCCTTGGCATGCTTTTGTCATCGGTTTGGCACAGGCGCTTGCTGTGCTACCCGGACTTTCACGCTCTGGTACCACCATTGCGACTGGACTCTTGCTCGGCAATAAGAAGGAGAAGATGGCGCAGTTCTCATTCCTGATGGTGATACCTCCTATCTTGGGTGAGGCATTGCTTGACTTGCTGAAAGGCTTGAAAGGCGAAGAGACCCTCGGTGGTGTAGATGCGCTCCCTATGGTAGTTGGTTTTATTGCTGCCTTCGTCTCTGGTTGCTTGGCATGTAAATGGATGGTGAACATCGTCAAGAAGGGCAAATTAGTGTATTTTGGCATCTATTGTGCCTTGGCGGGTATTGCCACCATCGTTTTCTCGTTGATGTAATATAAACGGTGGTTCTATGATGACCGCCACGAAAATAAGAACGGGTGACTTCAAAGATCACCCTTAACAGTAACGCTTATCCATAACAATGAATTTCCTTACCGGTGAGATATTTGCTATAGACAAGCCCTACCGTATGTCAAGCTTTGGCGCTTTGGCTCACATACGCTATGTGCTTTCCAAACGTTTTCACAAGAAGGTGAAGATAGGTCATGCAGGCACTCTCGATCCGCTTGCCACAGGTGTACTGGTGCTCTGTACTGGCAAAAAGACCAAGGAGATAGAACGGCTGCAGGCTCATACGAAGGAGTATGTTGCCACCATGCAATTGGGGGCTACTACAGCAAGCTATGACATGGAGCATACTGTAAATCATACCTATCCCGTAAACCACATCACGAGGCAGAAGGTGGAAGATGCCTTACGCCTTTTTGTAGGGGAGATACAGCAGGTGCCACCCACCTACAGCGCTGTAAAGGTGAATGGAGACAGAGCATACGCCTTGCGCCGTGCTGGTGAAGATGTACAGCTCAAACCCAAGACGGTGGTGATTGAGGAGATAGAACTTCTTGACTATGATGATGCTTCTAAGCAGTTGACCGTACGAGTTGTTTGCGGCAAGGGTACTTATATCCGTTCTCTTGCTCGCGACTTGGGACGGGCACTCGATACGGGAGCTTTCCTTACAGCACTGCGACGTACAAGAGTGGGTGACTTCAATGTAGACAACTGCGTCAGTTTTGAGCTGTTCAACGAATGGCTTGACCAACAAGATATAGAATACTAATAATAAGAGAGGAGATATACGTACATGAAACTGTCACAATTCAGCTTTAATTTGCCAGATGAGCAAGTAGCGCTTTATCCGCACAAGACCAAGCGCGTTGTAAAAACTTCTACGGGAGTAGAGCGCACGTTCGAGATTACTCGTCGCGACGAGTCGCGACTGATGGTACTTCACAAAAAGTCAGGTACGATAGATATGTTCCGTCGTGACGAAAATGGTAATCCTGTGGAGGGAGACTTCATTGAGTTCAAGGACATCGTCAATTATTTTGGTGAGGGCGATACCTTTGTGTTCAACGATACGAAGGTGTTCCCTGCTCGTTTGTATGGCACTAAAGAGAAGACAGATGCCAAGATTGAGGTTTTCCTCTTGCGTGAACTGAATGCTGAGATGCGGCTTTGGGATGTTCTTGTCGAACCAGCTCGCAAGATACGTATCGGCAACAAACTGTTCTTTGACGAGGTAAATGAGATGGTGGCAGAGGTCATTGACAATACTACCAGTCGTGGCCGTACGCTCCGTTTCCTGTATGATGAGGACGGCAGACATGATATCTTCAAGAAGTCGCTCTTTGCATTGGGTGAGACACCCTTGCCTCGCTACATCATCGACCGTCGTGAAAATCCTCATGCCACGCCAGAGGACGTGGAAGATTTCCAATGTGTCTTTGCCGAGCATGAAGGTGCTGTTACTGCTCCAGCCACTGGTCTTCATTTCTCGCGCGAGTTGATGAAGCGTCTTGAGATAAATGGAATCAACACCGCGTTCATTACGTTGCATTGCGGTCTTGGAAACTTCCATGAGATAGAGGTGGAAGATTTGACCAAGCACAAGATGGATTCCGAGCAGATGGTTATCAGCAAGGAGGCGTGCGATATTGTCAACGAGTCTAAACGCTCAGGGCACCATGTCTGTGTCATTGGTACGAGTGTTGCGAAGGCGACAGAGACAGCAGTAGGAACCGATGGCATGCTGAAGGAGTACGACGGATGGACCAACAAGTTTATCTTCCCACCGTATGATTTCGGTTTGGCGGACAGCATGGTTGCCAATTTCTATCATCCAGAGTCTACGCTGATGATGAATACTGCTGCATTCGGTGGTTACGACTTTGTTATCGAAGCCTACAACAAAGCATTGGAGAACGGATATATGTTCGGTTGTTTCGGTGACTCTTTGCTTATCTTGAACGACTGATGTATTCCTTTACATCTGTATATGAATAATAGGTGTATATGCATAAAGTGTATTTGAGCCTCGGTACGAATTTGGGCAACCGTAAGCGGAATGTCCATGAGGCGATAGAAAAAATAGGAGAGCTGGTTGGCGACGTTGTACGCCAGTCAGCTCTTTACGAGACAAAGCCTTGGGGGTTCTCCTCGCCCAATGATTTCATTAATGCCTGTGTGTTGGTTGAGACGACTCTTGCTCCCCGTCAACTCTTGGAGATGACACAGCGCATAGAAAAGGAAATGGGCAGGGTAGGGAAGTCACACGATGGTGAATATCAAGACCGAGTCATCGACATCGACATTTTAATGTATGATGACTTGAAGATAGATGAGCCAGACCTGAAGATTCCCCATCCTTTGATGGAAGATAGAGACTTTGTTATGGTTCCGCTAAAGGAAATACTTTGATGTGGAAATATTGAAAGATGGAAATATTGAAAGATGGAAATATTGAAGGATTGAAATATGAAAAGAAAAATCCCACCGTTCTTGCGAGCGATGGGATTTTTGTTTTGTTAGCAATTTGCCTGCTTTTCGGCTGATTACTTACGGAGACCGAGAGCCTTGATGATGGCACGGTAGCGATTGATGTCGCGGTCGTAGAGGTAATCGAGCAAAGCACGACGCTTACCTACAAGCTGTGTCAACGCACGTGTTGTAGTATAATCTTTACGGTTCTGCTTAACATGTTCCGTCAAATGAGCAATACGGTATGAGAACAATGCTATCTGGCTCTCAGCTGAGCCAGTATCAGAGTTGGACTTTCCGTACTTGCTAAAGATCTCTTCTTTTTTTGCTTTGTCTAAATACATAGCTGTGTTACTTAATAAATATGTTATGAAATGTTTGTAATGCACTCTTCTGCCGCCCTCACGGAGGGCATATTTGAAAAATGCGCTGCAAAGGTACAACTTTTTTGTTGTTCGTGCAAACTTTCGGGATATTTTTTGTAATTTTGCAGCCAAATTCGTAATAGTTTTAAGGTAAAACAAATGCAAGACATTAGAAACATTGCAGTTATTGCACACGTCGACCATGGTAAGACTACTCTGGTAGACAAGATGATGCTGGCAGGAAAACTGTTCCGTGACGGACAGGATAACAGCGGCGAAGTTCTCGACTCCAACGACTTGGAGCGTGAGCGCGGTATAACCATTCTTTCTAAGAATGTATCCATTAACTGGAAAGGAACAAAAATCAATATTCTCGATACTCCGGGGCACTCCGACTTCGGTGGTGAGGTAGAGCGTGTGCTCAACATGGCGGACGGCTGCCTCCTTCTCGTCGATGCTTTCGAAGGACCGATGCCTCAGACACGCTTTGTCTTGCAGAAAGCACTGCAATTGGGTCTGAAGCCTATCGTTGTTGTCAACAAGGTGGATAAGCCCAACTGCCGTCCTGAAGAGGTGTATGAGATGGTGTTCGACTTGATGTGCGACCTCAATGCAACAGAGGAACAGCTCGACTTCCCCGTTGTCTATGGTTCTGCCAAGAACGGATGGATGGCTGAAGACTGGAAGAAGCCTACAGACAACATCGATTACCTTCTTGACAAGATCGTAGAGGTAATCCCCGCTCCAAAACAGTTGGAGGGTACGCCTCAGCTTCTCATTACTTCTCTCGACTACAGTTCTTATACAGGCCGTATTGCTGTGGGCCGTGTACACCGTGGTACATTGAAGGATGGTATGAATATTACCATCTGCCACCGCGATGGAACTCAGGAAAAGACAAAGATCAAGGAACTTCACACATTTGAGGGTATGGGTCACCAAAAGACAGACCATGTCGATTCTGGTGATATCTGTGCCGTCATCGGTCTGGAGAAGTTCGAGATTGGTGATACCATCTGCGACTATGAGAACCCAGAGCCACTTCCTCCTATTGCCGTAGACGAGCCAACCATGAGTATGCTCTTCACCATCAACGACTCTCCTTTCTTCGGCAAGGAAGGTAAGTTCTGTACCTCTCGCCACATCCAGGAGCGTCTCAACAAGGAACTTGAGAAGAACTTGGCTCTTCGTGTCCGTCCTTTCGAGGACAGTACCGATAAGTGGATTGTCTCTGGTCGTGGTGTGCTCCATCTCTCTGTGCTCATCGAGACCATGCGTCGTGAGGGCTATGAGTTGCAGGTAGGTCAGCCGCAGGTTATCTACAAGGAGATTGACGGCGTCAAGTGCGAACCGGTAGAGGAGTTGACCATCAACGTGCCTGAGGAGTTTGCCTCCAAGATGATAGATATGGTGACTCGTCGCAAGGGTGATATGACCTCCATGCTCAATATGGGTGAGCGTGTGGACATCGAGTTCGATATTCCTTCACGTGGTATCATCGGTCTTCGTACCAATGTTCTCACCGCTTCACAGGGCGAGGCTATCATGGCTCACCGTTTCAAGGAGTACCAACCCTACAAGGGCGAGATCAGCCGACGCACCAACGGTAGCATGATCGCATTGGAGACAGGTACCGCCTTCGCTTATGCCATCGATAAACTTCAGGATCGTGGCAAGTTCTTCATCGACCCGGGTGAAGAGGTGTATGCCGGAGAAGTGGTAGGCGAGCACGTTCACGACAACGACCTCGTCATCAACGTAACGAAGGCTAAGCAGTTGACCAACGTGCGTGCTTCTGGTTCTGACGACAAGGCTCGTGTCATCCCCAAGACCGTGATGAGTCTTGAGGAGTGCTTAGAGTACATTCGTGAGGATGAATATGTGGAGGTGACTCCTAAGAATATGCGTATGCGCAAGGTTATCCTTGATCACTTGGAGCGCAAACGCAGCAACAAGGAATAAGCCTTTTAGCTTGAATATAAATGATGCAGAGAGCCCTCTCCGTTCAGGATAATCCCTGAGTAGGAGAGGGCTTCTTCTATTATATTTCCCCAGAATTTGCCCCGTTTTCTTGTAGGGAAAGAATGAAAGTTGTACCTTTGCACTTGAAACGAAAAACGATGAAGAGATGCATTCTATTTTGATTTTTCTGCGCAAGTTCGCCCTGCCTTCTTCCTTGGTGTTTGGGGCTATCGTCTATTTGTTGTTTGCCAATATTCCCATTCTTCAACCTTTGGGTGATGTTGTTGGTCCTCAGATGGTGCATGTCATGCCCGTATTGCTTTTCGCTCTGCTGTATGTCACGTTTTGCAAGATAGAAATCAAGGAGATGAAACCTCGCAAATGGCATTTCCTTCTTCAGGTGATTCGTACGTCATTGGCGGCATTAATGGTGCTTTGCATCCACTTTTTCGGTTCTGATGCTGATACCAAGTTGGTGTTAGAGGGTGCTTTTATCTGTTTCATCTGTCCTACTGCTGCTGCGGTGGCGGTGGTAACAGAAAAGTTGGGCGGAAGCATCGGCTCGCTGACTACCTATACTGTCATTGCCAACATCTTTACGATGGTCATCATCCCTACGCTCTTCCCTATGGTGGAGAAGGGGGCTGATGTCTCTTTCTTCATGATGAGTATGATGGTGCTGCGTAATGTCACGTCCGTGCTTGTTGTTCCTTTGGTTCTTGCTCTGCTGAGCCGTAGGTTCCTTCCTCGTTTTGTGGAATGTGTCAAGCGTTTCAAGGATTTGGGCTTCTACATGTGGTGCGTCAACCTCTCAATTCTTACGGGAGTGACTCTCTGCAATATTATGCATGCCAACATTTCTGGGGGCATCATGTTCCTTCTCCTTACCGTTCCTTTGTTGGTTTGTCTTGTCCAGTTTGCCATTGGCAAGGCTGTTGGAAGACCGTGGAATGCGAGCATTAGTGCTGGCCAGGCTTTGGGACAGAAGAATACTATTGTGGGCATTTGGCTTACACTTACCTTCCTCAATCCATTGGCAGCGGTGGCTCCCGGTGCTTATGTCTTATGGCAGAATGTTGTGAACAGTTGGCAGTTGTGGTATAAGGAAAAGTATGGTCGCCTGAAATGGTAGGGACAATAAATCCGTATTTTTGATAAATCCGTACTTCTTATTATCCCCGAAAAGGCAACTACTCAGTCATCTGAAACGTACAGGTGGAATCATTTCACCACCCCAGTCTCAATCTCATTCTCCAAATATGAGAATACATAGACTGCACCCTCGTAATATAAACCGCAAGCGGGATTGCACAATCGCTTGTATGTTTCCGAGGAATACAGTTCGTCAAAGGCTTTTCTCATATCCCAATCGTACTTCTCCATCAGCATCTCCACCAACTCGGTGGATAGACACTCTATTTGAAACTGAATATCTTCGCTCATAGGTCAAATCTTCATTAAGTAACTAATCGCCTTTTCCGTGCCAAAGAAATATTGAACGGCAGGTTTGTGAAAGCGCAACTCTTCTATCATTCTCTCTATGCTGATGTAGCCTTGGATGAAACGGCGCATCTGAAGACCCACCGTGTCATCCGCTATTGGGCCAATGACAATGTCGTAAGGATGTATCGGAATATCGCTTAGATTCCGTCTGTTCGCCAACACGAACTCGGCCCATTCAACAGAATAGTCATCAAACACATTGAACGACAAAGGCGAATCATTATTCAGGAGAGCGTCATCGAACAGATATGTGTTCAGCACCGGCTCACCCTCCATCAGCCTTTGTGTCGTACGGACAGCCATGCCCATCGCTTGCTTCTCATTGGGATTCAAGTAAAAGCCACGCCCGAAATCCTTGCCCCTATGCGATAGGGACAAGTCGATTTCGTCAATGACGACATTGCTTCCATGATACAACTTTATCATCTCACCCTCCCTCCATTTTTCTGGCACAGCAAGGCAATGTCATCCACGGCATCCTCTATCGAGAGTGTATGCTCTGCGGCATAGCAATCTATTAGGAAGTCTATCCCCCTAAACCTACGCAAGTAGGCATACGCCTGTGCCATGGGCAACTGAAAGCGATGGGCAAAGGCACCCACGCAACAATTCACGTATTCTATGATGTTATGAGTCAAGTCCATATCTCTTTACTTTTGGGCAAAAATACAAAGAAATTCCGAAACGCCAAACTTTTCATCCAAAATACTTATAACGTTCCTCTAATTTACAATCAACAGAACTAATCTTTTCATCGAATTGTGGAAATATTCCGTCATATTAAAATGACAATCACATTCTTTTTTGTATTTTTGCAGCCTAACAACGGAATAGAAAAATATGATAAACTGCCAGATAACAAGAGGCGGAAAGATAGAAAAGAACGTGACGCAGGACGGACTTACCTTCTTCGACAACCACGGCATGGAACGCAGCAACCACATCGACTCGCTCGCTTTGGAAGT
>CAVCDC010000098.1:0-9809 GCA_963600865.1 Firmicutes bacterium CAG:103 | reverse complement strand
TGGAGACCACCGTCGAGAGTACCGGGCGTTTTATAAAGTTTGTAAATGACATAATCTCTTGTTTAATATAAGAATTACTTATCCTTCTTGCCACTCATGGTGTTGGCAAACTCGTGGGCATTGTCCTGAGACTCAGCCAACTTGGCTGCCTCGGCAATCTTCTGGTTGTAACGCTCCACGGTGATAGGCTTGATCTGCTGACCGTCGGTCAACTTGGTGATACCCTTCACCACGATGCGGTCGCCTACGTTCAGACCGGAAGTAACGATATAGTTCTTGCCGTCGTCCTGTGGGTTCACCTTGATCTCGGTGTATTTCACCTTGTTATCCTTAGTCACAGCATAAACGAAGATCTTGTCCTGTACCTGAGAGCAAGCCTCCTGAGGAATCACGATGGCGCTGTTCTGGTCGTTGGGAACGATGATGGAACCAGCTCCACCACTCTTCAAGAGTTTCTCAGGATTGGAGAAATGAGCAATGAGGGAAACGGCACCGGTAGAAGCGTCGATGACACCACTCATCTTCACCACCTTGCCTGGATGGTTATACATTGTTCCGTCAGCCAATTGCAACTTCACGGCTGGGAAGGCAGCGATGGCTGCCTGAACACTACCGTCAGTCTTGCTCATGCTCAAGATCTGAGACTCAGAAACTGAGAAGAACACCTCCATTGTGCTGATATTGGAAACGGTGGTCAAAGCCTGACCAGAAGCGCTTACCAAGGCACCTACCTTGAAGGGAAGGCTACCGATGACACCGGCTGCAGGGCTTGTCACAGTACACCAAGCCAACTGCTCCTTGGCTGAAGCTAAGGCTGCCTCTGCCTGGGCCACCTGAGCCTGGGCTGTAGCATAACTGTTGGCAGCAGTGGAAAGTTCATACTCACCGATGATCTTGCTGTCGTACAACTTCTTATTGTTCTGATAAGTCAGTTTGGCAGTATTGGCCTGTGCCTTGGCAGTATTGACGGCGGCTGCGGCAGAGCGAACGGCTGCAGCGTAAGTCTCGCTGTCGATGGTGAACAAAGTCTGACCAGCCGAAACGGTCTGACCCTCATGTACACAAACTTTCGTAATAAAACCAGACACCTTAGGGCGAACCTCCACATCCTGGATACCCTTGATAGTAGCAGGATAAGTGGTCTGCAATGCTGCATTGGAAGTGCCGATGGTAGTCACGGCAAACTCATCGTCGCCGAAGTTGGGCAGTCCGCCCTTCTTACTTCCGCCACATGATGTCAATGTTGCGATAGCACAAATTGCAGCAACAAACAAAACGTTTTTAATTTTCATACCTATCATTAATATTAATTTATACATTATTATATAAAGCCATACTTCAAGGCTCCATACTTTCACGTTATCAGCAATCAACTCACCTTTATGCCCATAGCAAAATACGGGCAGAGAAACAAATGGACATCCTCCCACAATAAATTTGAGAAAACTTTTGCCACCTTTTCAGTTTTGTGTGCAAAAGTACAAATAATATGGCAAACACATAAAATGCTTGCCACACTTTTAACATTAATTATTCTGCTTTTGTATTTTAGTTACAATCGAGTCCCATCTGACGCGCCTTGGCCACCAGCAATTCCATAAGAGGTTCACGCTCGTTGGGCACTTTATTATCAAGTACAGCATCCTTAAGGGTCTGCTTCAGGGTTCCCACTTCCCTACAAGAACCCAGGTGGAACATCTCCATGATTTCATTGCCGTCAATACAAGGTTGAAGCAGGCGCTTGTAATCACGTTCCTGTAGATCGGCAAGTTTCTCGCGCACGATTCTGAAATTGTCAAGGAAATGCATTTTACGTGCCATATTCTTGCTGGTGATGTCTGCTTCACACAGCGTCATGAGGTCGTTGATATCGTCACCGGCATCATTCATGAGACGGCGCACGGCACTGTCAGTCACCTCCTCGTCAGCTATCACGATGGGGCGCATATGCAACTCCACCATCTTCTGTACATACTTCATCTTCGTGTCCATCGGCAGTTTCATGCGACGGAAAATGGTTGGAACCATCTTTGCCCCTACGGCATTATGATTATGGAATGTCCAACCGACATTATTGTCCCATCGCTTGCTCTTTGGCTTACCTATATCATGAAGAAGTGCCGCCCAGCGCAACCATAGGTTATCGCTGTGCTTGCACACATTCTCAAGCACCTCCATCGTGTGGTCATAGTTGTTCTTGTGAGCTCTACCACAGCGGGTCTCCACCTCATCCATCGCCACTATTTCTGGCAGGATAAGATCAAGAAGGCCAGTATCCTTCAGGTAATAGAAGCCCGAACTGGGATGTTTGGAGAGCATTATCTTGTTCATCTCGTCGGCAATACGCTCCCCACTGATAATCTTCAGTCGGTCGGCATTGCGCGAGAGGGCGGCATAGGTTTCATCCTCTATCTGGAAGTTGAGCTGTGTGGCAAAACGCACACAACGCATCATCCGCAAAGGGTCATCAGAGAAAGTGATATCCGGATCTAATGGCGTGGCGATGATACCATCCTCCATGTCATAGACTCCATCAAAGGGATCAACAAGTTCGCCGAAACGTTCCTTGTTGAGACAGACAGCAAGGGCATTGATCGTAAAATCACGACGGTTCTGATCATCCTCAAGCGTACCGTCTTCCACTATGGGCTTGCGGGAATCACGCTGATAGCTTTCCTTGCGTGCACCCACGAACTCCACCTCCGTGTCACGGTATTTGACCTGCGCTGTCCCGAAATTGCGGAACACGGACAAATGAGCCTTTTTACCCAACCGTTTCTTCAAGCCGTCAGCCACCTGTATGCCACTACCAACCACGACAACGTCAATGTCATTGGAAGGACGTTCCAGAAATAAATCGCGCACATAACCACCTACGACATAACATTCCAGACGGAGGTCGTCTGCCACTTCAGAAATCATACGGAATATATCCTTGTCAAGCAATTTTGCCAAGTCGGCATTGGATAACTGTCTCATCATTCACATTTTTGGGACTGCAAAGTTACGGGAAAAAGCACGAAATACAAAATAAATATTTGGCTATTTCACAATAAATGTTTAATTTTGCACCGTTTTAAGGATGAATTCTCCTATTGCGGAACGGCAAGATGGAGAACGAACTATCAAATGTTATGACCAATTTTAAGCAGACAGAGCAGCAGTTCAAGGACGTGATGGCAGAATGCCGCACTTTGTTCCAGAAAAAACTTCACGACTATGGTGCCTCGTGGAGAATCCTTCGTCCGTCATCACTGACAGACCAGCTCTTCATCAAGGCAAAGCGTATTCGCTCGCTCGAAATCAAGAAGAAGTCTCTTGTGGGTGAAGGCATACGTCCTGAGTTCATTGCCCTCATCAACTATGGCATTGTCGGCATCATTCAGTTGGAACGTGGCTTTGTCGACGAGGTGGACATGTCTCCAGAAGAAGCGATGGCGCTGTACGACCGTCATGCCCAAGAGGCATTGGAACTGATGGAACGAAAGAACCACGACTATGACGAAGCGTGGCGCTCCATGAGGGTAAGCAGCTATACTGACTTCATCCTCACAAAGATACAGCGCATCAAGGAAATCGAGGAGCTACAGGGTGCCACCCTTGTGTCAGAAGGTATCGACGCCAACTATATGGACATCATCAACTACTCGGTTTTCGGAGCTATCAAGATGAGTGAAGAATGATGGGTGAAGAGTGAAGAATGATAAGAGAAGAGTGATGAAAGAAGAGTGAAGAATAAGAAATCCACATGCAAAACAAGGCATTACATATCGGCTTGAATATTGCGGTGAACATCGGGCGATTGCTCATTTCGCTGATTTTCATTGTGTCTGGATATGTCAAAGCCATCGACCCTCTTGGAACACAATACAAGATAGGCGACTATGCCGATGCATTGGGAATATCAGCCTTCGTGCCAGAATGGTTTACAATCTTGGCTGCCGTTGCGCTCTCCACCTTGGAGTTTACAATGGGGATTCTCCTGCTCTTCGCCATCCGTAGGCATTTGGTGTCAAAGGCTATAACGGTATTCATGGCAGTCATGACGCTAACGACACTATGGATCGTGATAGCCAACCCTGTCAAGGACTGCGGGTGCTTTGGTGATGCCATCAAACTGACCAACGTTCAGACTTTCGGCAAAAACATCATACTGTTAGCATTGGCAATTCTCGTGGTACGATGGCCAGACAAGATGGTAAGATTCATATCAAAGTCTACGCAATGGATTGTCATCAACTACACCATCATATTTGCCATTGCCCTAAGCGTATGGAGTCTTTGGGACTTACCGCTCTTCGACTTCCGACCTTACCATATCGGGGCAAACATCAGACAAGGGATGGAAATTCCTGCAGGTGCAAAACAACCAAAGTTTGAGACGACATTCATCCTTGAGAAGAACGGACAGCAAAAGGAGTTTACGATAGACAACTACCCCGACTCCACATGGACATTCGTTGACTCGAAGACAGTCCAGACGGAAGAAGGGTATGTTCCACCCATCCATGACTTCAGCATAGAAGACAGGAAGACAGGCGAAGACTTGACCGACGAGGTACTGAGCGACACAAGTTACACCTTCCTGCTCATATCTCCAAGACTAAGCAAAGCCAACGACAGCAACTTCGGCACAATAGACCAGATATACGAATATGCCAAAGACAACGGATACAGGTTTATCTGCCTTACTGCAAGCACAGACAAAGACATTGCCAAATGGCAGGACATTACAGGGGCCGAATACCCGTTTTGCACAACCGATGCCACGACACTGAAGACCATGATACGCAGCAATCCCGGCCTGATATTGCTGCACCATGGCACCATCATCCAGAAGTGGAGTCACAACAACCTGCCGACAGAAGAACAGCTCTCCGCTCCTCTGGAAAAGAGTGAGACAGGAAAGATACAAAAAAGCAGCATCCCACACAAGATACTGATCATGATACTGTGGTTTGTCTTGCCCTTGTTGTCGTTGACACTTGCCGACCGCCTATGGGCATGGTCGGCATGGATTAAGAAGAAAAAGAAAGCTAACAGAATAATATCAACTTTTAAAAAGAAAAAGAAAATGAGAAAGAAAATTGTAGCAGGCAACTGGAAAATGAACATGAACCTGCAGGACGGTGTAGCACTCGCTAAGGAGATCAACGAGGCATTGGTAGCCGACAAGCCAAACTGTGGCGTCATCATCTGCACTCCATTCATTCACTTGGCTTCTGTAGCCCAGGTATTGGATTCAGAGGTTGTAGGTCTCGGTGCCGAGAACTGCGCTGACAAGGCAAAGGGTGCCTATACAGGTGAGGTTTCCGCTGAGATGGTAAAGAGCTCTGGTGCACAATACGTTATCCTCGGTCACTCTGAGCGTCGTCAGTACTATGGTGAGACTACCGAGATTCTGAAGGAGAAGGTTGAGTTGGCTTTGGCTAATGGTTTGAAGGTCATCTTCTGCTGCGGCGAGACACTCGAAGAGCGTGAGGCAGAGAAGCAGAACGAGGTTGTAAAGGCAGAGTTGGAGGGTTCAGTATTCCACTTGGACGCAGAGGCTTGGAAGAACATCATCCTCGCATACGAACCCATCTGGGCTATTGGTACAGGCAAGACCGCCACTTCCGACCAGGCTGAGGAGATGTTGGCATACATCCGCTCTATCGTAGCAGAGAAGTATGGCAACGAGGCTGCTGAGGATACCACAATCCTCTACGGTGGTAGCTGCAAGGCAAGTAACGCTCCTGAGCTCTTCGCAAAACCCAATATCGACGGTGGTCTTATCGGTGGCGCTTCTCTGAAGGCTGCTGACTTCAAGGGCATCATCGACGCTTGGAAGAAGTAAACAACAGTATAGTAAAAAAGAAGCCAAGGAAAGCATCAGTCCTTCCTTGGCTTCATAACGTACTTATGCCATAAGCATAAAAGAAACGACAAGAACTAAATCTATATGAAACAATTCGTCATAACATGTATCGCAGCCATTGGCATATTCATGCCGGCAAGTGCACAGAAATATCTTGATCATCTGCAGCAAAACACGGCAGGACAGGCTTCCGTCAAGGTAAGCCAAAGTAAAGAGATAGACGAATTGGTCAACGGCAAACCTGCAGTCAACAAGCCTGCGACCAGCACTTCATCTGCCCAAAATACTCCTGCCGCTCAGCAGAAGAACGATTCAAGTCATCCGAAGGCAGGTGTAAACACTACTGTCACTGACAGCAAGAAGGATTTTGCCGAGCACAAAAGCAGTTCTCAGCAAAAAGACGAGACACAAAAGAAACACGCTGCTGACTCTGCCAAGAAAGCGGAACAACACGAGAGCAGCAAAGACAAAGAAGAGGAAACAACACCTGTAGACATGCGCAAGAAGGTGATGCGCAGCAGCTACAAGGTAACAGGATATAGGGTTCAGGCTTTCGCTGGCGGCAACTCACGAGCCGACAGACAAAAAGCAGAACAGATCGGTAACGCCATCAAGATGCGCTACCCCGACCAACCAGTATACGTGCATTTCTATTCTCCAAGATGGATTTGCAGAATTGGCAATTTCAGAAGTCTCACGGAAGCCAATGCCATGCTTGCCAAAGTACGTGCCATGGGATACAAGCAGGCATGCTTGGTAAAGGGAAAGATAACAGTACAGAATTAAGAAATTCAGTACAGAATGAAGTTCAGTACAGAATTAAGAAGTTAATATTTCAATATCATATCAATCAGATGAATCCAGAATCAGAATTTCGCAACGGACTTGAAGACCTTGCATACCACTATAAAGAAATCATCAAACTATTGGGTGAAGACACCGAGCGCGAAGGACTCTTAAAGACTCCCATGCGGGTGGCAAAGGCCATGCAGATACTGACACGCGGCTATACCCAGGATGCACGTAAGGTGCTGACGGATGCCCTCTTCGAGGAGAAATACGACCAGATGGTCATCGTCAAGGACATCGACTTTTTCTCTTTGTGCGAACACCACATGCTACCTTTCTACGGCAAGGTTCACGTGGCTTACATTCCCAACGGCAAGATTACAGGACTGAGCAAGATAGCTCGTGTGGTAGACATCTACAGCCATCGCCTGCAAGTACAGGAGCGTCTCACCCAACAGATCAAGGACTGCATTCAGGAGACCCTTAACCCTCAAGGCGTGATGGTGGTCATCGAGGCCAAGCACATGTGCATGCAGATGCGCGGAGTAGAGAAGCAGAACAGCATCACCACGACGAGTGACTACAGCGGTGTGTTCAACTCTCTGAATACCCGACAGGAATTCATGAGTCTCCTGAGAGGGGAAAGCAAGAGAATTTAAATCATAAAAACCTCAGAAACTGAGAAGTGACAACTTCTTTAATTCCTGAGACTTACACTCAACCAGACAATCAATGAAGTTTATTTCGTGGAACGTGAACGGTCTGCGCGCCGTAGTGGGCAAGGACTTCGAGAACCAGTTCAAGGCTCTTGACGCCGACTTCTTCTGCCTACAGGAAACAAAGATGCAAGAAGGCCAACTCGACTTGCAGTTTGATGGCTATGAAAGTTATTGGAACTACGCCGAGAAGAAAGGCTATTCCGGTACAGCCATCTACACCAAGCACAAGCCGCTGAGTGTTGCCTACGGCATGGGCGTGGAAGGTCACGACCACGAGGGGCGTGTCATCACATTGGAATACGAGAAGTTCTATCTTGTCACTTGCTACACCCCCAACTCACAGACCGAGTTGAAGCGCCTCGACTACCGCATGACATGGGAAGACGACTTCCGCACATTCTTGAAGACCCTGGACGCCAAGAAACCTGTCGTCATCTGTGGCGACCTGAACGTGGCTCGCGAAGAGATAGACATCAAGAATCCTAAGAGCAATAGACGCAACGCCGGGTTTACCGACGAGGAGCGCGAAAAAATGACAGTTCTTCTCAACGACGGCTTCACCGACAGTTTCAGATATTTACATCCGGACGATGTCACTTATTCATGGTGGTCATACCGTTTCAAGGCACGAGAGAAGAACGCTGGATGGCGCATAGACTACTTCCTTGTATCGGACAGGCTGAAAGACAAGATCTCACAAGCCAACATCCATACCGACATCATGGGCAGCGATCATTGCCCCGTAGAACTCGTCCTTGACCTCTGAGTTCTTTGAGCCCAGGGTATATTTAAGTCAAGGGAATTTGAGCCCAGGGATATTAATGTAGAAGCGAGACCATCCAAAAACCAAGACATGGAGACCTTAGATTTTATTGTCTTTTTGGCTTTCACACTCGGCGTAGTGCTCTTTGGCTGTTCTTTTTTCAAGAAGAACAGTTCGTCGGAAGCATTCACGTCGGGAGGGAAGAATCTGCCTGGTTGGTTGGTAGGCATGTCCATCTTCGCTACCTACGTGAGCAGCATCAGCTACATCGGCTATCCTGGGAAAGCGTTCTCCGGCAACTGGAATGCGTTCGTGTTCTCACTCTCCATCCCGATAGCATCCTATGTAGCAGCAAAATTCTTCGTTCCCTTCTACCGCACCAAAGGTAACATCTCAGCCTATAGTTTCTTGGAAGAGAAGTTTGGCACATGGGCAAGGCTGTATACCTCGGCATGCTACCTTCTCACACAGATAGCACGCATGGGCAGCATACTCTACCTGTTGGCAGTACCCATGTACATCCTCATGGGTTGGAACATCCGTTTGGTCATCGTCGTGACGAGCGCTGCCATCATCCTTTACTCTATGTTGGGCGGCATCAAAGCGGTCATCTGGACAGACGCCATACAAGGGTTCATCCTCATAGCAGGTGCCCTATTGTGCTTAGGACTGTTGTGGTTTTCCCTACCGGGAGGCATCAGCGAGTCATTCGACATCGCCATCCACTCACCACAGGGCAACAAGTTCTCCCTTGGCGACTTTGACGGTGACCTTACCCACAGCACATTCTGGGTTTGCCTAATATATGGAATCTTCATCAATCTGCAGAACTATGGTATAGACCAGAACTACGTGCAACGCTATCATACTGCTAAAGACGACAAGGCAGCACGTTTCTCCGCACTCTTTGGCGGTTACCTCTTCATGCCAGTCTCAGCCATTTTCTTTCTGATAGGCACCGCCCTCTACTCATACTACACGGTCAACCCCACCCTCTTGCCGCAAGAGATCGCAGAGAAGCCCGACTATGTCTTTCCCTATTTCATCGTCAACGGACTGCCTGCTGGTTTGCGCGGTCTGCTCATCGCCTCCATCTTTGCAGCAGGCATGAGCACGGTGGCCACGAGCATCACAAGTTCGAGCACCATCGTCCTCCACGATTACTTTGCCCGTTTCGCTCCTTCATGGAGCAAGCGTTATTCCCTGCGCATTCTCCAACTGACCAGCGTCGTGGTGGGAGTCTTGGGAATCATCATCGCCCTCGCCATGCTTCAGATAGAGAGCATCATAGATGCCTGGTGGAC
Organism: Firmicutes bacterium CAG:103; assembly: GCA_963600865.1. Lineage (GTDB taxonomy): Bacteria > Bacteroidota > Bacteroidia > Bacteroidales > Bacteroidaceae > Prevotella. The sequence goes on along the minus strand of CAVCDC010000098.1, from coordinate 377 downwards.
CCTGTCGAGCATCTTCAGCGGTGGCATGCTCGGTCTGTTCCTCTTGGGCTATCTCGTACCACGTGCAAAGAAGAAGGCAGCCTTGGCTGGAACCATCACAGGCATCCTCGTCATTGCCTGGATCTCCCTTGCCCAACCATTAGGTTTGCCCGGCATCCACCTTCACGACTATTTGGCTATCATCCTCGGCACGATGAGCATTTTTGTGGTAGGATTCCTCCTCACATATCTGATGACAGGAATAGGTAATCCTAAATTCCGCAACTTTATAATTTAATATATTTTATAAGTTCCTGAGCAACAAAGTAACTATTCAGCTGCCCCTACAAACAGTTAGGGGTAGCTGTTAGCCTAATGGGTACGACTCATCTGCCATC
>CAVCDC010000097.1:0-9913 GCA_963600865.1 Firmicutes bacterium CAG:103 | reverse complement strand
GAGATGTAAGGTCGTTGATAGCAACTACCTCATAACCCTCTGCCTCAAACATCTGACGGAAAGCCAGACGACCAATACGGCCGAAACCGTTAATAGCAACTTTTGTCATTTTCTTAATATTTAAATTTAAGTTTGAAAATAGTCTTCTCTTTAGTTGCCGACCGTGCTATCTGATGAGCTGAAACATTCAAAAAGCAGCGTGTCGAGTATATTTTTTCTTTTTCGAGCGCAAAGTTACTAATTTTTTTCTAACTTTGCATTTGGAAAGAGTATTAAATAATTTAAAAATGACCAGTTGTCGCCGAATATTCCCCTCCTTTCGGTGCGTTGGAGGCAAGAGTGACAACTCCATGTTGCAAAACAGAAAGTAAATATAGTATAAGTAATCAAAAACAAAACAACAATGAGTAAATTTCTGAATGAATTCAAAGAGTTTGCCATGCGTGGCAATGTGCTCGACATGGCTGTCGGTGTCATCATCGGTGGTGCGTTCGGCAAAATCGTTAGTTCTGTAGTTGATGATGTCATCATGCCGCCCATCGGTTGGCTCATCGGTGGTGTCAACTTCACCGACCTGAAGCTGACGCTCCCTACGGTACAGGTAGGTGACGAACAGTTGCAGGCTGCCACCATCAACTATGGCAACTTCCTGCAGACCTGTCTCGACTTCTTGATTGTGGCGTTCTGTATCTTCATGCTCATCAAGGTCATCAACAAGGTGACGAAGAAGCAGAAGGAACAGCCTGCAGAGGAGGCTCCCAAGGCTCCGGAACCATCGGCAGAGGAGAAACTCCTCACCGAGATACGTGACTTACTGAAGAACAAGCAATGAATCCGCAGGACGTTATCGCGCATATAGAAGGAAAAGGTATAAGGGCTACGGCAAACAGGATACTCGTCTACAAAAAGCTCATGGGACAAGTACGTCCCATGAGCCTTGGCGACTTGGAGACTGCGATGCCTGCCATGGACAAGTCGAGTATCTTCCGTGTCCTAAACCTGTTCTTGGAGCATGACGTAGTGCATTCCTTTGAGGACGGACGCGGCGTGCTCCATTACGAACTGTGCCGTGAGGAGGGCGACTGCCACCATCACGACGGTCATTTCCACTTCTATTGCGAAGCGTGTAAACAGTCCTTCTGCCTCGACAGCATCCATGTCCCTGACATAGAACTGCCGGAAGGCTTCCATCCTTCCTCCGTCTCGTTTGTCATCAAGGGCATCTGCCCTGAGTGCAGCAGGCGCAAGAGAGGGTAGGGACAAGAAAAACAAAAAAAGCGCAGACTTGCCACTGATGGCGGGTCTGCGCTTTGATTTTGTATCTGGTCATTTATCTTTGTAATGTCCCTCTACTTCCAATACATATACGCTGATACTTTCATCATGAATGTCATATATTATTCTGTCTTTACCGGCGATATGTCTGGAGTAAGTTATGCTGTTTCCACCAACCAAAGGCTCGGGATGTCCTAAACCCGTTCTTGGGTGCTCAGCTATGTCATCTAATAACTTTGCAAGTTTCTTGTATCTGTTAGGGTTTGATTTCTTGTATTTTGCTATAGTCTTCAGAACCTCATTTTCAAAGTCAATTCTATACATCATAGTGAGTCTAATAAAGAATGTAGTTCTTCGGTTGTAGAACAAGATACATAATTTCCCTCAGCGTAGTTATGGCGTGCTTTGTCTAACTTTGCTTGCAGTTCTGGAGTTATAGCTTGGTTGTCTTTTTTCTTTGGGTATTGTATAAAATCCATAAGAATACCTTCCACATAAGTGTTCAAACTTTTGTGGCTTTCTTGGGCTTTTTCTTTTAATAATTCGAGAAATGGGGTCTCGAACGTAAAAGATGTTGGCGTACGTAATGATGCTGTATTCATAGCTTTGTCTCCTTTATAAGTGCAATTACGCTGCAAAGATACATTTTTCTTTTGTTACATCCAAAGAAAAACCAAAAAAAGCGCAGACTTGCCACTGATGGCGGGTCTGCGCTTTTTGTATCTCTTGTAGAGAAGACGGAGGGTCTTCTCTACAATGTGTTGTCTTATTCCTCGTCTGGATCGTCTGGAACGAACTGGAAGCCCTGGATGTAGATGGAAGCATCCCATGTGATAACCACGGTGCCAGCCTCTACATTTACCTTGGTAAAGGCATAGGCGTTGCCAGTCTTGGCTGATGGAACCTCCTGCTTAAGCAACTGCACCTTGCCCTTTGTGAAGATGATGTTGCGTCCAGCGTTACCACTACCAACATATGTGTAGACATATAAGCGGCCCTTTGCTGGGATTGTCATGTCAATCTCGCCAGCCTTACCACCAGTGTTCATGCGGTAGCCAGCCTTGTCGCTTTCCATGTCACCAGTCTTGAAGACTTCCTTCACTGGGTTGAAGTAGGCGGTAGACTTGTTGGTTTCCATTTTGAACTTACCGTCTTTGTCGATAAACTTGGCAACAAATGTACCTGTGGAATCTGCGTATGGCTGTACCGAACCAGCAGTCGTCTTGATGAAGTTAGGCATGCCGAAGATGCTCAGAGCCTTCTCCATGTTTGGAGTCTTCTCGGTGGCAACTGTTGTAGTACCCAATACCTTGCCGTCAGCATCCAAGAGCTGGAAGGTGTAAGTAGCGCCACCAACCAAGCCTGTGACGGTCGTGGTACCTTCTTCCTTCTCGTCTGGGGAGAGAGTGATGATAGAGTCATTTCCTTCTGCATCTGTCATATTGAGCAGTGCAGGAGTACCAGACTTGTACTTCTTGATCCAGTGGAGCGTGATCTCGTCGACACTGATATCCAGTCCGCTGACGGTGAACATTGGAGTCATCTTGACAGACTTCACGTCGCCCATGATACCGCTGGTGTACCACTTGCTCTTGTCCTTGCTGTCAGAGATGGAGCGTATACGCATATAGTAAGTGGTGTTCTCCACCCAGGGATACTGGTCGTCGTCTGTACCGTAGTCGATGTCCACAGAACCGGTGTTGTCCTTGTCTACCTTGATGGTCTTCAGACCAGCGTAGTTGGTAGACTCGTCGAAACCCTCCTTCAGAGAGTCGGTACTGATTTGGATTTCATAGCCAGATGCACTCTTCTGTTTCTCGAACTTCACTGCCATAGTCAGTTCGGCTGTGTCAGGTGTAACTTCGAAAGTGCTGAGCGAAGGCTGACGGTTGATCGAACTGTCCACCGTCCAGTCATTGGTCTCCGTACATGCTGTCACGAAGGCGAGCATGGGAAGAACCGCTGCTATGTTCTTGATTATCTTGTTCATGATTTGCCTTTTTGTTGATAGTATTAATAACCATATGAGTTATACAGACGGCCGTTGCTTGACTGAATCGTGTTGTCGTAGATTGGCATGAGGTAACGGTTCTTCACCGTGACGCCCTCGTCTGTGCAAACATCAGTGCTGCCGCTGAGCTTCTGTGTACCAACGAGACCACCGCAGATGGTGTTCAACTCAGTGTCTTCGTTGTTGTAAGCCTGGCCGAAGCCTGCCTTGGTGTAGCTGTCGGCGTTCAAGCCCTTGCCGTCGGTGCCGAGACCGGCTGACTCGCCAGTTCCCTTAGGATAGCGATAACCGTAAGCCTCCAACCAGTTGTTGTCTGGTGTCTTGCCCTTCTTGGCATTGGTAGGTGTTACGTCGCCGTTAGGCATACCATACCATGTGATGCTGGTTGGGTCGATATGCTTCTCGCTGTCGTCGGTGTACTTGTAGTAGATCTTGTCGATGGCACGTGTACCGTCGGCACCACAGAACTTCTTGTAGTTGGTCTTGGCTGCCCAGATCACCTCGTGGAGCATGTTCCAACGGATGAGGTCCCACTTGCGGAAACCCTCGCCGCAGAACTCCAACTGGTTCTCCTGGCGGATCTTCTTCATCAACTCGTCGGTGCTTGAGATAGACTCAACATTGCTCTTCCATGCAGAAAGCTCCTCTGCAGGGGTAGTGCCGAGGTAGTTGGTCTTGGCGTCGCTGTATGCACGCTCGTGAACCTTCTCCAATGCCTGGATGGCTGTCAGACCACAACCGTATGGGTCTGAATTGAGGTTGTTCAACTGTGCCATGCACTCAGCATACCACAGCAATACCTGCGGATAGCGCATGCGGACCACGTTGATGCCATAGCCAAACTTAGCTGTAGCGCTCTTGTTGGTAGTAGCCCACTGGTCGCTCATCTTGCGAACGTCCCACTTACCGATGTAGAGACCGAATGGCTTGTTGCCCAAGCATGTCTCGATGGTGGTAGTACTGCCGTTGGCAGCGGTGCGCTCGTAGTTCTTGATTTCGTAAGGTACGCAGGTGATGTCGCGGCGAGTGTCGCATGACTCATAAGAGTAGAGCTGTACGGCGGTGGTCTTCAACTTACCAGAAGAGTTGCCGTAGCCATAGTCGTTGGTGACACCGTTGAGACGTACGCCGACAGTGTAACCCAACTCACCTGTGTTGCCGAATCCCATAGGAATCTCGAACATGCACTCGTGAGAGTCGTCAGCCTTCAAGGCGTTGATGTTCGCCCACAGGTTGGTGAATGAGCTGTTCATGCTGTAGTTGCCGCTCTTGATGACATTGGCAAGGTGCTCGGCAGCCTTCTTGTAGTAATTCTCACAATCAGCGTCGCTGGGGCGCATGGTCTGGTATACGTCGTCAGAATAGTCTGCCTTGACATATCCCTTTGCCTTCAGTGCGTCTACGCAGTAGGCAGCATTGACACCGTTGGCAGCCTCGCGGATGGCGTATCCTGCGCGTGTCATATAGATGTTGGCAAGGAGAGCCTCGGCATATCCGTGTGTGATATGCTCGGTGGTTACAGAACCTGCATCAGGCAATGCCTTGTCTTTTACGATCATCTCCAAGTCTACGATGAGCGAGTCGAGAATTTCGTCGCGTCCTGTCTTGCCTACGTTGACGTTGCTGAGGTCAGAGTTTGCGCTGTGCAACTGCATAGGCACGTCACCATATACTCTTACAAGGTCGAGGTAAACCATAGCGCGGATGGTAGCTGCCTCGGAATAGTATTTGCCCATGGTGTGCATGACACTCTCTCCCTGTGCCATGATGGCTTCGGAGTTGGCCTTGATACCGTCCATGATGAGGTTGCACGACTCGATGGTGGCATACTGCTCTTCCCACAGAGTTCCGAGCTTGTTCCAACCGCCAGAGGTGGCGTTGTAGTTCATGGCACCACGTTCGCTGGCAGCAGTGGCTGTAGAACCAATACCGTCGATGAGCTCTACGTCGGTGCCTGCACCCTGGTGGATGGTCATGAGCTGCGTATAGTTGTTGCCGCAGAGATAGCCGTAAGCCTTATTCAATGCCAGTTCGGTAAGGGCTGGCGAAGTGAAAGTCACGTCACTGTCGTTTCGCGATGGTGAAGTGGTCTCCAACCAGTCGTTGCACGATGACAGCACTGCCGCACCGCAGAGGCACATGGTGACTGTCTTGAATATCTTGTTCATATAGATATATGTTTTATATTAAAATTGAATGTAAGATATTTGCATCACACCTTATATATAATATAGGTGGTGTCTGCCTATTAGAAACCTACGTTGATACCCATTACGAACGAGCGGCTCTTAGGATATGCTGCGTAGTCGATACCTGGACACATGGCGTTCTTGCTCACGTCCACCTCTGGGTCGTAACCGCTGTACTTGGTGAGGCAGAAGAGGTTGTAGCCTGTGAAGTATATACGTACATTCTCAAGATAGATCTTCTTGATCCACTGCTTTGGCAGAGAGTAGCCGATGGTGACGTTCTGCAGACGCAGGAAGTCGGCGTTCTCAAGAGCGTAGTCGGTGATGACCATGGTGCTGGCAGCAGCTGGGTTGTACATCGTCTTGCCGGCGTTGAGCTGGTTCAGACGTGCCATCAGACCTTCTGCACCACCGTAGTAAGATACTGTGTTGTCTGAGGGACGACCGAGGTTAAGACCTGTTGCGGGGTCTACCCAACTGTAACGGTTGTCGAGGTTGAAGTCGGTAACGAGGTTGTAACCAGCCTGAGAACCTGAGTAGAAGGCATTGGCTGCCTTGGTACCGTTCATGATCTTGTTGCCCAAAGAGTAGTTGAAGAATACGTTATAGTCGAACGAACCGAACTTCGTGCGTACCTGACCATCCAAGCCGAAACCACCGGTAACGGTAGGAACGGTGTTGCCGAGGCGCTGCTTGATGGGGTTGCCGTCTGCATCTTCCTCAAACTTAGGACCACCAGGATAGAGGTTGGAACCAGTCTTGGTGTATGACTTGCTGTTGTTGCCGTCGCGTAATGCCCACTTGGTGCCATTGAGCACGAGGTCGCCCTGACCTGTGGCTGGGTCGTAAACGGTATAGTAACCGTTCATCTTGTAGCCCCAAACCTCACCGAGCGCACCACCTTCTGTGATGTAATAGTCGTTATACTCGCCGAAGGTAGAACCTGCGAAGCTTGAGCTCTGCCATGGGTCGTCGCTTGTCAGCTTGTCGATCTTGTTCTTGTTGTATGCGATGTTGAGGTTCACGTTCATCGTGTGGGTCTTCTTGTCGACAGCCACGATGTTGGCAGAGAACTCAACACCCTTGTTGGATGTCTGTCCGAAGTTCTGATACTGGTACAGGTAACCTGCTGAGCTCTGTACGCGAGCCTTCATCAACAGGTCCTTGGTGGTGTTCCAGTACAAGTCCACACTACCCGAGAGGCGACCGCGGAAGAAGCCGTAGTCGATACCGAAGTTACGGGTGATGGTGGTCTCCCACTTCAGGTTGGGGTTGTAGAGATAACCGGATGTCTCCAAGTATGGAGCGCGGCTCTCGTCGAAGTAAGCGGCAGCACCTGTGTTGCCACCCATCTTGTACTGTACGGCGGTAAGACCACTTGAGATACGGTTGTTACCGGCTGTACCGAACGACAGACGAGCCTTCAAGTTGGAAAGCCATTTCACGTCTCTCAGGAAGTTCTCGTCGCTCATGCGCCATGCTACGGCAACGGCTGGGAACACGCCCCACTTGTTGCCCTTGCCAAACTTGCTCGAACCGTCGGTACGGAGAGTGGCGTTGAGGAGGTACTTGTCCTTGAGAGTGTAGAGCACCTGTCCGAAGAAGGAAACGAGACGATCCTCAGGATATACATAAGAGTAGTTTGGTATCGTGGTACCGGCTGACATGTTTGACAAGATACCGTCCACGGTCCATGTGGTGTCAAAGTTTGCCGACATCATCTCGCGGTCGGTCTCCTTGGTCTCCTTCCACTCCTGACCAACGAGGATAGTGAACTTGTCGTCCTTGCACAACAGCTTCTTCTTGTCGTACTGTATCGTGTTGGTGTTGATGATGGTCTTCTTGTCGTCAGAGACGAGGAGAGCCTGTGGGCGTCCGCTGTAGCCATACTTAGAGTTGGTGGCAGCAGGAGCAAGCCATACCTGGTCTGTGTCGACATTCTTCCACTGGTACTGCAGCTTAGAAGAGAACTTGATTCCCTTCCAGGGCTTCCACGTTAGACCTGCGTTGTATGTCTGGGTGAATGAGCGCTTCTGCTTGTACGTGTTGTTGATACGCGTAGTAGGGTCCACACGTGTAGAGGTGTTGTTCTCCTCGTCCTCCTCGCCATCGCTGGTGATGGTGCTGATGGGCTGGAACTTGATGGTGTTGGCAACGATAGAGTTGGCTGCGTTGCTCTCGTTGGTGTCGGCGCCGGAACCCAAACCGTTGGTCTTCTCGTTGGCGAGAGATGCCTTGAAGTCGAGAGACAACCACTTGTTGATGTTGGCGTTGAGCTTGGCACTGATGTTGTCGCGCTTGTAGTCAGAACCGAGCATGATGGCGTTGGTGCCGGTGTGTGCGTAGCTGACGTTGAACTTCACGTCCTTGCTACCACCGTTCACGCTCACGTCGTAGGAGGTCTGTGTACCTGTGCGGCCGAATACCTCGTTCTGGTAGTTGCGACCCTGCATGGCCTTGAGCAGGTCGAGGTCGGCATAGCTACCGTAGCTTGACGTGGTGGCGTTAGACTGTGATGCTGATGACACCTCGTACTGGTACAGTGCGAAGTTGTAGGGATCCATCACGTCGATCTCCTTGGTCATCTTGCGCCAACCGGTAGAAGCGTTCAGGTTTACCTGTACCTTGCCCTCCTTACCGCTCTTGGTGGTGACGATGACAACACCGTTGGCACCACGCGCACCGTAGATAGCTGTAGAGGCAGCATCCTTCAGGACGTCGACGGTCTCGATCTCAGATGCTGCGATGTCGGAGATGGAGTTCACCTCAAATCCGTCTACGATGTAGAGAGGTGAGTTGTCCTGTGAGAGAGAACCACCACCACGCACGCGGATCTTGATGTCAGCGTCAGGAGAACCTTCCGTTGTGGTGATGTTCACACCAGCCATCTTACCCGTCAGTGCCTCTGTTACATTGGTGACAGGCACATTTTCGATTTGCTTAGCGCCTACCTGTGTGACAGCACCGGTAAGGTCTTTCTTACGAACGGTGGTATAACCGATAACCACTACGTCGTTGAGGTCGTTAGCCTCGTCTTCCAGTTTTACTGTGATAGTTTGTTTACCTGCAACATTGATTTCCTTCGGCTTCATACCGATGTACGAAATCTTAACCTTGTTGCTCTTTCCTTTCAGCGAAAGGGTAAAGTTGCCGTCGAGGTCAGTGGCACTGCCATTGCCCGACACACCTACCTCCATGACGGATGCACCTATGATAGGCTCACCCGTGTTGTCAGTAACTGTACCCTTTACGGTTTGCGCTGACATGCTTGTTACTGTAAACAAGAGTCCACCTGCCAACGCAAGTTTGATTTTGTTTGAATTACCAGACATACATTTATTTTGGTTAGATTAGTAAAAAAATCCAAATTTGGCGGTTACAAAAGTACTGCTTTTATTTATATAATGTGTACTACGCTTTGTTAAAAAATACGAAAACGTTTGCGCAAAAAAACATCTAAAGGTAAAAAAGTAAAAAGGTAAAAAGGTAAAAAGAGGGCTCGCGCCACAAAAAATGTATGGCTTTAACTGCTTCTCTTTAACTTATTTTTCCCAAAAAACTGCGGATAGAAAATATAAAATCAATACCTTTGCACTCGTAAAAAATCTTAAGACTATGAGAAGGATACACATGCTGACAAGTAACCTGTTGTTTGCCATTGGAATGGGTTTGCTACAGGTGGGATGTGCTCAGTCTACTGCCGACAGGAGCACGGATGTGAACGGTCATCACTTCGTCGACCTACAGTTGCCGAGCGGACTGCTCTGGGCTGACACCAACATCGGGGCGGAGAGTCCCACCGACTGCGGACAGCAGTTTGCCTGGGGAGAGACAAAGGTCAAGGCTGACTACTCGCAGGCGACCTACCGCTATGGCACTGACTTTGAGAAGATGACACGCTACTGTGATGCCGACCATAAGAAGACGCTCTCTGCCGAGGACGATGCCGCCACGGCTCTCTGGGGCAAGGAGTGCCGTATGCCTACCCAAGAGGAGTTGGAGGAACTCGGCGATACTGCCAACTGCCAGTGGGAATGGACGGAGCAGGTCTCTGCCAAGGGTGACACCATCAGGGGCTACGAGGTGAGGAGTGTGCGCAACGGCAACACCATCTTCTTCCCTGCCACGGGTGCTCACAACGGCAAGAACTATTACAACGATGGCACCAACGGTCTCTACTGGACTTCCTCTTTGGCGCCACGCTCCAACGGTGAGGCGTTCTGCCTCTACTTCAATCTCGGACATTACTCGTATTATATGAACGACCGCTCCATAGGGGCTTCGGTAAGGGCAGTTCTTAAGTGAAGAGTGAAGAGTGAAGAGTGAAGAATCCTCTTGCCTTGCAGCTTATAAACTATTTGCATTTGGATTCTTCACTCTTCACTCTTCCCTCTTCACTTACTATTGGATTCTTCACTCTTAATTCTTCACTCTTAAC
>CAVCDC010000096.1:0-10081 GCA_963600865.1 Firmicutes bacterium CAG:103 | reverse complement strand
TTGAAAGTTGCGAAGTTTCAGTTCGTCATGAACAGAGCGTCAAGTAAACGCCTTATTATGTCGTGCCTCCTACCCACCCTATCCTCCTTGCTTGCAGGTGGTGAAACCCGCAAAAGGATCGGCGCGTGCTGAGAGGCTTGGGAAACATGGTTTCTTGCACTTGCGTGCCGCCCACCATGACATTCCAATCACAAAGGTATAACAATTTTCTCAAACTTGAAAACAAATTGAGAAGAAAAATGACTAAATCCTTTGCTTTTCTGCTCTATAACATAAAATCATGGGGCAGGGAGGGCAGAGAGAGGCACTTACCTCTTCGTTATCGTCCCCTTCCTCGCATTCACCGAGAAGTTGCCGAGCGACGTTTTCACCTTATACACACCATTCTTGGCAGAGATGAGTTTGGCAGTCATGCCCAAGAACGAATAACTGCCGTCTTCATTCTTGTCGATGGTGTGGCGACCCAATGGTGTGTTCACAACGATGTGCTTCTTGGTGACTTCCACCACTCCATAGGTAGTGCCCGATGGGGCATCCTTCACCTTTTGCGCTACTTCCTTGGCAACCGTCTGTACTTGGTCGTTACTCGCCTTTGCAAAACTTGCTGTGCTGGTTGCTACAACCATCATCAGCGCAATCATTACTTTTTTCATAATCGTCTTTTATTTTAAAAGTTATGTCCTATTGACGATTGCAAAGGTAAGGCAACTTTCTTGTAGCAAGAAACTTTTAAGGCGAGGTTGTATAAGATGTATGGGTTATTGTACAAGTTGACGTTTACCGTTTCCTTAGCACCAACCAGGGGGCAACACCATGATGCTTGTCGGTACGATAAGCAGCAGCTTTTTCCGAGAAATACACCGTCCCATCGGGAGCGCGGTAGAAGCCACTTTCGTTGCCACCTGTAAGATAAATGGCATCGATGTACCCATACTCACGCAGGGCATCGGCAAAGTCCCAAAGTGTTTCTGGATGACGAGTTTCGACAATGCATAAATGGTCGTCTGGGGTTCTTGCGAGAGCTTTACGCTCCACCTTACCATGGAGGAAGAACCTCTGTGGCAACTCACCATTGGAGACGAGCACAAACTGGCGGAAGTAGGAACCGTCACGGTCAATCATATGCTCCTTCATGTCATCAAAACGAGATACGCCGATAACCATGTTGCCGCCCTCCATGGCGCAATAGCCGAGGCGCGACACGTCGCTCTGCTTCTCCTCACCGTCAATCACCAGCGAACCGATGTATTTCCCCATGACGGTATAGTCGGCGGTACGTGTGTACATCAGCACGCTGCGGTCAGCAGTGTCGGGTTCGGCGAGAGACATCTCTGCTTTAACATTATGCAGTTCGTAGATATTGATAGCCACGCCGAGCACGGAGTCTTTTTCAAGCGTTACCTCCGATGCACCGCCTTGAGCTTTCATGCCATCAAGTTTCTTGATGTTGTCCTTTGGCGAGATGGAGACGCTTACACCTATATTATAATAATAGTTGTATAGCCGTATGCCCCAATAGCATACAAGCACTACCGCCGCCACTGCCACAAGACCAAGGATGCGCAAACTCCACTTTTTCAGCCTCCCTTGACTTTTACCAGCATCGATGTCCTGGGGAGTTCCATTGTTGCCGTCCTCGTCACGCTCGATGGTTATTATCGGCTCCTCAAGTATCTCTTGCGAAGATTTCTTGCTGCTGTCCTCTATCATGAAGACGGGCTTCTCATTTATATTATTGTCCTCTGTGTGTTTCATTTGTTTTCTCCTTCCTGCTCTAAAATGATTTTCAATTCCTTGAGTGCTTCCTTCGATGCCTTCAACTTGAACACTTGGTTCATGCGGTGGTCCATGAGTCTCAGGTCTTGACTGGTGATGTTGATGGCGTAGACATAGTTCTTGTTCACGATTAAGCTCTTGCCAACGCGAGTAAACATCTTCTCCTTAAGCTGACTCAGTGCCTCCACAAAATAGTGCAACTGAAATGTCATGGTCACCACCTCTCCGTTGAATAGGTGAACGTCACAGTAGTTGCCCGATGCCTCTATAAAGGCAATGTCTTCTGTCTGGACTCTGAACAGCCCCACTGATGTAGATATCTTTAATCTTTCCATGTGTCTATTCTTACTCTGCTATCGTATTGCGAAAATCAACTAATTTCTATCAGAATGCCATAGAGTCGAAAATCAGCAGCTATATGGGCATCGTTCAAGATTTCACACTGCCGTTTTGCAAATAAATGTAGTTCTATTTTATCCATATTGAGAAGTTTTGAAAGTATAATTCCGCCGTAAATGTATAACTTTTTCTCCAAACAAAAGAAAGAAAATGAAACAAAATAACAATGTGGATGCATTTTTACCCCTTGTTTAGACAAATTCTAAGCTAAAGAGCCGTTTTTGGAACGAATTTAGGGAAAGAAGTGTCCAATATGCAAGATTTCGAGGCGACTTGCACAACGAACACTTCTTTGGAAATCAAAAGATGCCGTTGAGACGGTTTACGGCATCGGCTTCTGAAAAAACACCCGGGTATTTCCGTCACGAGACCCGGGTATTTTTTTTGTGAAACCCGGGTTTTTCATATGCTGAGACCCGGGTATTTTTTTCACGAAACCCGGGTATTTTTTCTATTACCGTGCCAAACTCTTTGCAAAGTGAAGAAAAAGGAATAACTTTGCACTGATTTTATGGGAAAAGAGTGAAAACAGAGACACAGAGATGATAGGACTGGCAGACTGCAACAACTTCTACTGTTCGTGCGAACGGGTGTTCCGCCCCGACCTGACAGGCAAGCCCGTGGTTGTACTGAGCAACAACGACGGGTGTGTCATCGCACGCTCTGAAGAGGCGAAAGCCTTGGGATACAAGATGGGCGACCCCTTCTATCAGGTAAAGGACAAGTTAGAGGCTGAGGGAGTGGCGATATTCTCCAGCAACTACACGCTCTACGGATCGCTGTCGAACAGGGTGATGTCGATGCTCTCCCACTATTCGCCCCATCTCGACCAATACTCCATCGACGAGAGTTTCTTTGAGGTGGACGAGAGTATGGCGGCTCCCCTCTCCCTGCACCAATACGGTGCCCAGATTTCTGCCGACGTGCTCCGTGCCGTGGGCATCCCCATCTCCATCGGCATTGCCGAAACGAAGACCCTCGCCAAGATAGGTTCGAAATTTGCCAAGCGATACAAGGGCTACGAGGGCTGTTGCCTCATAGACACCGACGAGCGCAGGCACAAAGCCCTCTCCCTCTTCCCCATCGGTGACGTATGGGGCATCGGGAGGCAGATAGCCAACAAACTCGACTATATGGGTGTCCGCACTGCCGCCCAGTTTGCCGACAAGAAGGAGAGTTGGGTGCGCAGCCGCTTCAACATCACCACCGTCAGGACATGGAAGGAACTGAACGGCGAGAGCTGCATCAGCATAGAGGAACTGCCGCAGAAGAAGAGCATCTGCACCAGTCGCAGCTTCTCTGATGAAGGCATCAGCGACGAGGACGTGATGGAAGAGGCGGTCGCCAACTTCGCCGTGCGCTGCACCGAGAAGTTGAGAAGACAAGGCAGTCTCTGCCAAGGAGTGACGGTGTTTGCCTGGACATCGCGGTTCAATGAGAACGTACCGGAATACACCATCCACGACTCCCTCGTCCTCCCCATCGCCACCAATGCACAAGACGAGATAGTGGGAGCAGCCCTCACCATCCTCAGAGCCAAATACCCGAAGGCGATGGCAGGCAGTCGTCCCGACCGTCCCGGTATGGCATTCCACTTCAAGAAGGCAGGCGTCATACTCTGGCAAATATCCCCCGACCATCCCCGCCAACAAGACCTCTTCGACCCCATAGACCGGACGAAGCAGAAGGCACTGATGGAGGCTGTCGATGCCATCAACCGCAAGAACGGTCACGGCACGATACGCCAGGCTGTGCAAGGCACCAACTGCCGGTTTGACCTGAAGAGAGAGTATATGTCGAAACGATATACTACCAATATCGAAGAAATATTGAAAGTGAGAAGTTAGAGAAACCATATGAAACTGACCATTCATCCTGCGGAATTCGGCAACGCGCTCCCGATTCCCTTGGCAGAACAGAGCGTGAAGGCAGGGTTCCCCTCTCCTGCGCAAGACTATATGGAGGGAGAGATAGACCTCAACGATGTGCTTGTGCGCCACCGCGAGGCAACATTCTATGTACGGGTATCAGGCGACAGTATGCAGGATGCCGGTATCCTCGACGGTGACCTTGCTGTGGTGGACAGGCAGATAGAGCCCTCCAACGGCAACTTCGTCATCGCCTTCGTTGACGGCGAGTTTACCATCAAACAGTTCAAGATGGACAAGAGCGGCCACTTCGGGTGGCTCATTCCCTGGAACAAGTCCTACTCCCCTATCCGTGTGGACGAGACCAACAACTTCATGGTTTGGGGCGTCGTGACCTATGTCATCCACCAGTTTGTCGCCCCCATAGGCGCTTCTACGGATGCTTCCATGTGGAAAAATCATCATTTCTAAGTATTGCCAGACTAACCAAAAGTCCGTAACTTTGCACCCTGAATTACAACAGCATACAAAATTAATGACGAAACAATTACATCTCGGCAAGACAATAGGGTCTTTGCTCATTATCTTGTTACTGATGCCTTTGGGGCATGCTCTGATGATAGTCATGGAGCACTTGCTCGAGCCTACCGTGTTGCACTATTCTGCATTTGCCATGGGCTTTGCCGGACTTGTCATCACCATCTGGGGTGTCTTCGTTAAGGGAGACACCAAGCAGACAGTCTTCGGCATGACGGGCGCCCTGTTCTTCTGGACCGGTTGGGTGGAGTTTCTCTTTGCCTATTACGCCCAGCGCTATGGCGTACACTGCGACTTAATAGGCAACGGCGTGGTGCAGACCGCCACGGAGTATGTCAACGGCATTGGAGTAAACCACACCTTCACCATCAACGGGACACCTTTGGAGGACTTCAGCCGTGCCGACCTGAAGGCGATACGCGGTTCGCGTCCGGAATATCTCATCATGCCAGCCACATTCGGCATGTGGATGATGTTCATCGTGATGTATGTCTTCTGCACCCGCACAGGATGCGACTTCATACGTTGGATACAAAACCACTGCGGCGTAAAGGACCGCGTGGAGTTGCGCCCCATGGCACACCATGCCAGCATCGTCACCTTCATGGAATGGAACATCATGATGTGGGGACTCTACCTTGTGTTGATGTTCTGCTACGACCCCGTGTTCCTTGGCACTACGCATCCTGTCACATATGGTGTCGCCATATTCTGCCTGATAGGTGCCGCCTTGATGTTCAAGAAACAGTTGCACATCGGCTCTTGGGGTAGAAACCTGCGCATGTCGCTTGCCACCATCATCGTGTTCTGGACTGCCGTGGAGGTAGCTGCGCGCAACGGGTTCTTCAAGGAGATATGGGTAGACCCGGGCAACCATGTCGTAGAGATGGTGAGCATCCTCGTGGTCTTCGTAGCTCTGATAATAGGTTTCTGGCTGTATAGCGGCAAGGACCACATCGGCGAAGAAAGCGCAAACAAAGATTGAATCATCATAATAATAGGTAATATAGTAGAGTTTAATTAAAAATAAAAATAGGTATAAAGATAATTATGAAGAAGATTTTTACTCTTTTGTGTGCCACACTGTTGGCTGGTAACATGATGGCACAGATGCATGGTGGTGCCATGAACTTTTCTGGTGCTTCATCCTTCAGTGTGTCAACACAGAAAATCGTCAGCGAAAGCGACACCATACAGTTTGCCATGGCTTCAGCTACAGCTGGCTCCATCACCTTCCCATCCATGACGGGAATGGCAACGATTCCGTCTTTCACTGTGCAGAATGTAGCATTCAGCATGGATATGACTACGCATCTTGTCACTTTCGCAGAGCAGAAGTTCTCTACCACTACCACCAATGAAAATGGCGAGGAGAAAACAGTTAGTGGAAAGTTGTCTGGCTCTTACAGCATGGCAGATAACAAGATGTCACTCACTGCCGTGTTCAAGTATGGCGCCATGCCTCTTGATTTGACCTACATTGTCGACGCTTATTTCATCAAGCCCGTAACAGCCTCTCCGCTCTATGTTTCTGTAGGTGGAGCATACAACTACCAGAGCGCAAGCGTGACCTACAACGTGCGCAAATACAAGGATAGCGATACCGAGAAAGTAGACGTGGAGATACCCACCTACACGCTTGACGAGACAGTGATGGGCAACCTCACCCTCGGCACCTACACTGTGAAGGGACTCACCTACAACGAGGAGAAAGGTGGATACTACCATGACTATGCCAACGACGTAATGACCTTCCACTTCACTGCCGTTAACAATGGCAAGACAATAATGGACGGTGACTATGCGTTTAACTCCGAGAAGCAGAACGACATCCTCGTGACATACAACGGTACTACTGTATCCGACATCGTGAACACCTTCCAGATGGGAGCCATGCCATTCCAGATTGTTTCCAAGTTTACGGCTCCAACAACAGGCATCTCTACTGTCAACAGTACAGAGAGCGTGAAGAACGACGGCAAGACATATAACCTCAGCGGTCAGCAGGTAGACAGCAGCTACAAGGGTGTTGTCATCGTAAACGGCAAGAAGTTCTTGCAGAAATAAGAGAAAAGAAATTCACAAAAGCAACATAGATGACGAAAAGGACAAGAATCAATCATCTTAGAAATACCATTGCAGGCGTAGGCATACTGATGCTTACTGCCTGCAATGGTATTTTTGATGGTATATACGACCAACCGTCAGAGACCATCATCCCGGCAGAGGGACAAATAGTGGTAGATGCCACCAGTTGGACGGACTGGTATTACGTAGACCTCAACCGCTTGCATCAGCTATCCGAGGCTGGCGACAGTGCCGCCATGCTGAAAGCGCAGACTGAGTTTACCGCCTACCCCATCCCCATGGAAGCCACAGGCGAGAAGGACGAGACAGCGGAAGGGCACAGCGCTGCCACACAGGGACAGAAGGCAGGACAGTATATGTACTGGTTTGATGTCTTCGGAGAGGGAATCAAGAACAATTCCTTCACCTCTTACACCCCTACCGCAGAACAGACAGCACCAGACAGTTGGACCTTTGCCGTACACCGCAACAATGTGCGCACCAACGGCGGAGCCGTACTGGAGACGACATACACCTCGATGGACCAGTTGCCCGAGACGAGCAGTTCCTTCCAGAACATGACTTTCACCGAAGACGAATGGAGCGAGAACGCGGTATGGGACAGTCAGGACCAGATGCTGATGTGCTACGTGCCATCACAGGGCATCACTATCAACAAGGTGCTCTCCTCATGGCTCACCATGGAGATACCGCCCATGCCACCTTCGTTCACACTCAACAACCACGTATTCATACTCCGGCTGAAAGACGGTACATACGCTGCCCTGCAACTCGCCAACTACCTCTCGCCGAAGGGCACGAAATGCTACCTCACCATCAACTACAAGTATCCTTACTAAGAGAAGAAAAGAGAAGAAAAAATGAAGCTATTAGCATCCTCTATATTATTAGCATGTCCGTTGGGCATCATGGCACAAGCCCAGGATGCCGCCTACCTCGACTCCATCAGCAAGCAGTTTGACCTGGACGCAGTGGTGGTGACAGGCACACGCACCCCTAAGTTTTTGAAGGACACGCCTATACAGACACGCGTCATTACGGCAAAGGACATCGCCAAACTTGATGCCACCAACGTACAGGACCTCCTGCAACAGGAACTGCCTGGCGTAGAATTCTCGTATGCCATGAACCAACAGACGCACCTCAACTTCTCCGGCTTCGGTGGTCAGGGCGTGCTTTTCCTCGTAGACGGAGAACGTCTTGCCGGTGAGACTATGGATGACGTGGACTTCACACGCCTCACCATGGACAACGTGGAGCGCATAGAGATCGTGAAGGGTGCCGCATCGGCTCTCTACGGCAGCAACGCCACGGGTGGTGTCATCAACATCATCACCAAGCGAAGCCGACAACCGTGGACACTCAACGTCAATGCTCGTTATGCCAAGCACAACGAACAGCGATATGGTCTCTCCTTCGGACTGAATGGGAAGCATTGGAACAACATGCTTACGGCTAACCACAACCGCATGGACAACTATGACGTGCACAGTGCGGCTGACCCCGTAACACGTGTCATATCAACAATCTATGGTGACAAGACGCTGAACCTCAAGGACCAGCTGACATGGAAGCCCGTCGATAACTTCAGTCTGACGGGACGTGCCGGATACTTCTTCCGCGAGACAGTGCGCAGTGCCGACCAACCGGAGCGTTACCGAGACTTCACTGGTGGACTGAAGATGAACTGGGACATAACGGCAGACGATGCCTTACAACTGAACTATGCCTTCGACCAATATGACAAGTCGGACTACCAGCGCATCACACGCTTGGACATACGAGACTACAGCAACGTGCAGAATACCTTCCGCCTGCTCTACAACCACACCTTCGAGCGTGGCGATGTGCTGACCTTCGGTTCAGACTTCATGCACGACTATCTCTACAATACCAACTTAGACGGCAACACTCGCAAACAGGACAGCTTTGATGCTTTCGCACAGTATGACTGGCGCATCTCTGACCAATGGGAGATGGTGGGCGCACTGCGCTACGACTACTTCTCTGACGGCAACATCTCGCACGTGACACCGAAACTCAATGTGTGTTACAAACCGTTGTACAACCTTGCCATAAGGGCTGGTTACGGAATGGGCTTCCGTGCACCATCTCTCAAGGAGAAGTACTACAATTTCGACATGTCCGGTATATGGATCGTTGAGGGAAACCCCAACCTGAAGTCTGAGACAAGCCACAACTTCAACGTATCGGCTGAGTACACCAAGGGACATTACAACTTCACAGCCTCTATATATTATAATAAGGTGAAGAACAAGCTGTCCACATCGGCACCATACTACAAGTCGACATCAGACAAACTGCCTTACCTGCCCTACTCCAACCTTGCGAACTACAGTGTCTGCGGCGGTGAGATAGGAGCACAGGCTCGTTGGGACAACGGCTTCTCCGCACGCCTCACCTATGCCTACACCAAAGAACAATTGGCTAAGGACAAGGACGGCAACACCATCAACAACCAGTATATCCCGGCACGCGAACACGCTATCAATGCCCGTGTGGACTACGACCACCAGTTTACGAAAAACTACGGACTGAACGCCGGACTGAACGGCCGATTCCTCTCTGGAGTAGACAATGTGGAATACAAAAGCTATTATGACATAAGCCAAGGTACGCTGACTGTAAGTTATCCTTCCTACACCATCTGGAAACTTTCGCTCGTACAGCGTTTCGGAAAGGCAGTCAAGCTGACAACAGCTCTCGACAACCTCTTTGGCTACAAGCCCAAGTATTACTACCTGAACAGTCCGCTCACTGACGGCATCACCTTCCAGGTAGGTTTATCAATAGACATAGACAAATTGTTCTGAGTATATCCGACATAAATAAAAGGGTCAGAGGTTCGCACCTCTGACCCTTTTATTTTTTGTATGACTCAACTGTCTCTGCTTACGCATTCGCTGCCACTGAGATCCAGTCGAAGACGAACGAGCAAACGCCGAATGCCACGATACCTACGGTGCAGATGGCGAGCGCCAACTTAGTGGAGCATGCGCTCTGGAAGGTAGGCAATGGGTTGTCGTTGTGCTTGATGAACATAGCCTTCACGATGAGCAAGTAGTAGTACAAGCTGATGACCGTGTTGACCAAGGCAATGAATACCACGCCGTATGCCCAGGCACCGAGAGAGGTGTGGATGTCGTGCGTGCCAACAGCTGCCATGAACACGAAGAACTTGGAGAACATACCTGCGAACGGAGGAATACCACCGAGGGAGAACAACGCCAAGGTCATCAGGAATGCCAAACGGGGGTTGGTCTTGTAGAGACCATTGTAGCTGTCCATCTGTACAGTACCGTTGTTGTGCTCCTCAACGGCTGAGATGATGGTGAAGACGCTCATGTTGGCTACCACATAGATAAGTACGTAGTAAGTCAAAGCTGTCACGC
>CAVCDC010000095.1:0-10121 GCA_963600865.1 Firmicutes bacterium CAG:103 | reverse complement strand
TCTTCACTCTTCGTTCTTCACTCTTCGTTCTTCACTCTTCGTTCTTCACTCTTCGCTCAAAACTTCTTCTTCCGGGATATCTTCCTCTATCACCAAGTTGTCGATGATGAAATTCTGTCGCTCCATGGTGTTCTTTCCCATGTAATATTCCAAGAGTTTCTGCACCTGGTCGGTCTTGTGGAGCGTCACCTGTTCGAGGCGCATGTCAGGACCGATGAAGTGGGCGAACTCCTCTGGCGAGATTTCTCCCAGACCTTTGAATCGCGTTATCTCGGGGTCAGGTCCGAGGTCGCGTATCGCCTGCTGGCGTTCCTCGTCAGTATAACAATAGTGCGTGATGAAGTCACCCTTCTTCTCCTTGGGACCGAGCTTGGCGTCGGCATCGGCTATCGCCTGTTTGTTCTTGATCTTCGTACGCTTGTTGCGCACACGGAACAAAGGCGTCTGGAGCACATAGACGTGTCCCTTCTTGATGAGGTCGGGGAAGAACTGCAGGAAGAAAGTGATGATGAGCAGACGGATGTGCATACCGTCCACATCAGCATCGGTGGCAACGATTACCTTGTTGTAACGCAGAGAGTCGAGACCGTCCTCTATGTCAAGGGCAGCCTGGAGGAGGTTGAACTCCTCGTTCTCGTACACCACCTTCTTGGTCAATCCGAAGCTATTGAGCGGTTTGCCACGGAGCGAGAACACAGCCTGCGTGTTCACATCGCGGCTCTTGGTGATGCTTCCGCTTGCCGAGTCACCCTCGGTGATGAAGATGGAGCTTTCCTCCTTGCGGTCGCTCTTGGCGTCGCTGAAGTGGATGCGACAGTCACGCAACTTGCGGTTGTGGAGGTTTGCCTTCTTGGCACGCTCCCTCGCCAACTTGGTGACGCCCGCCATCGCCTTGCGCTCGCGCTCGCTCTCCTTGATCTTGTTTTCCAATATCTCAGCCACATCGGTGTGGATGTGCAGGTAGTTGTCCACCTCCTTCTTGACGAAGTCGCCCACATACTTGTTGATGGAATCACCCCCGTTAGGGCTCATCGACGTACTACCCAACTTGATCTTGGTCTGACTCTCGAAGACAGGTTCCTCTACGTTGAGGGCGATTGCAGCCACAAGACCGTTGCGTATGTCGCCATACTCATACTTACCGAAGTATTCCTTGATGGTCTTGGCGATGTGCTCCTTGAAAGCACTCTGGTGAGTACCGCCCTGCGTGGTGTGCTGACCGTTGACAAAGGAGTAATACTCCTCGCCATACTGGTTGGCATGGGTAAAGGCAATCTCTATGTCCTCACCCTTCACGTGGATGATGTCATAGAGCCCCTCGTTGGTCATATTGTCAGTGAGAAGGTCTTTCAGACCGTGGCGGCTCAGGATGCGCCTGCCGTTGTGCATGATGGTAAGCCCCGTGTTCAGGTAAGTATAGTTGCGGAGCATCGTCTCCACGATGTCGTCGTGGAAGGAGTAGTTCTTGAAGAGCGTGTTGTCGGGTTCGAAGAAGATGAACGTTCCGTTCTCGTCCTCCGTCGCCTCGGTATGGTCGCTCAGCAGGTTGCCTTTCTCAAAGACGAGGTGGCGCACCTTTCCCTCACGGTAGGACTTCACCTCGAAGTGAGAGCTGAGGGCGTTGACCGCCTTCACACCGACGCCGTTCAGACCGACACTCTTCTTGAACGCCTTGCTGTCGTACTTACCGCCCGTGTTGAGCACACTGACAGCCTCCTTGAGCTTACCCTGCGGAATGCCTCGGCCATAGTCGCGCACACTCACCCGCAGGTTGTCCTCGATGTCGATCTCTATACGCGTCCCGGCGTTCATCTTAAACTCGTCTATGGAGTTGTCCACCACCTCCTTCAGGAGCACGTAGATACCGTCCTCGGGCAAGTTTCCGTCACCCAATCGTCCGATGTACATACCCGGACGGGTGCGCACATGTTCCATGTCACTGAGGTGGCGTATGTTGTCGTCGGTATACTCCACAGGCTGTTGCTGAGACACGCCAGCCACTTCATCTATATTCAAGTCATTATTTTCCATATCGTAGGGCTTTTAAAGGTAAAAGGGTAAAAAGGTAAAAGGGTAAAAAGGTAAAAAAGTAAAAGGGTAAAAGGGGACTTGCGCCACAAAGACTATTGTCTTAACTCCTTTAACTTCTTCAACTCCTTAACTCCTATAACTTCCCAGAGCTTCTCCTCTTCACTAAATTTTCTTCTTATAGCATTTTCTGCGTTTGTGCAGGATAGGGTCGAGCACGCCCCACTGTCCCTGCACACCGGCGTTGCCCTCCATCTCCACCTGGGTCTCTCCCCACTCTATTCCATACTTCTGGTAACGGGGTATGAGGTCGGAGAAGAGCAAGGCGTTGGCTCCCTTCGACCTATATTCGGGAAGGATGCCCACCAAGAGGAGGTCGACGATGTTGGTCTTGTGGAACTTGATGGCGCGCAGCACGTGCCACCAACCGAAGGGGAAGAGTCTTCCCTTGCGGCATTTCTTGAGCGCATACGACAGGGAGGGGATGGTGATTCCCATTCCCACCATCTTATGGTCGGGCGTATTCCAGTCTTCGATGATGGTGACGAGGTTGAGGTCGAGGAAGTTGAAGTAGGTCTTCAGATACTGCTCTATCTGCCTGTCCGAAAGCTCGGAGAAGCCATAGAGGTCGCAGTAAGTGGCATTCACCATCTCCAACACCTTGCGCCCGTAGCCAGCACCCATCACGTCACGCCGTTTCAGCTTGTGCACATGCAGGTTGTAGCGCTTTTCTATCATCTGCGCTATCTTGGTATACTTCTCCGGAATATGGTCGGGCACGATCAACTTGTATTCCACATACTTGTTGTCCACCTCAAAGCCCTCCATCGCCTCGATGTGCTCGGGGTAATAAGGATAGTTGTAGATGGTGGCCATCGTACCGAGTTGATCGAAGCCCTCAGTGAGCATTCCCTCAGGGTCCATGTCCGTAAAGCCGAGCGGACCGATCATCTCGTCCATGCCCTTCTTCCGTCCGAAATCCTCGACGGCATCGAGGAGAGCCTTGGACACCTCCCTGTCGTCGATGAAGTCAATCCATCCGAAGCGTACCGACTTGCGGTTCCAGGTCTTGTTCGCCTTATGGTTGATGATGGCAGCAACACGTCCCACCACCTTGCCCTCCTTGTAGGCAAGGTAATACTCAGCCTCGCAAAAATCAAAAGCTGCGTTTTTGTCTTTGCTGAGCGTGTTCTTTTCGTCGTTGTAGAGGTTGGGGACATCATACTGGTCACCCTCGTACAGGTCGTAGTGGAAGTCGATAAAGGTCTTCAGTTCCTTCTTGC
The DNA here is from genome assembly GCA_963600865.1 of Firmicutes bacterium CAG:103. Lineage (GTDB taxonomy): Bacteria > Bacteroidota > Bacteroidia > Bacteroidales > Bacteroidaceae > Prevotella. Next base: position 6,810 of record CAVCDC010000095.1, on the reverse strand, counting down.
TCTCGACCCTCTTTATTTCTATTGCTGGCATGATTTTTCTGTCTGTTATGTAGCATTAAGCACACAAAAATAGCAATATTTAGCCAAACAGCCAAATATTGCTATTATTTTTGCAGTTTTTTAGGGTTTCAGTGCCCTTTTAGCCTACTTTTGAGGTAGGTTAGACAACTTTAGAAGGTGAGTATTATGCCTTTCCCGCTTTTTTAAGTTATTGTATTTCGCTTGCAAAATTTAGAAGAACGGACGGGGAAAACGGGGTGTATTTCTGCCACTATATGGGGATAAAAAATCATAATCAACGGGGATTGACGGTTTTTACCCGTCTTTCCGTACTATTATCTACCCCTTACCGACGTTTCTTTCGTACTTTTGCCGTACCAACCAGACAAAAGCATAAATCAACTACAAACTATGGACAACAACCATCTGCTGATACAAGAGCATTACATAGCCTACCGCTCTAAACTCACACACTACGCCCTCGTGTGCGGCATGAGCCAGGAGGACGCCGAAGACATCGTACAGGAGGCTTTCCTGCGTCTCTTGTCAGAGCGCCACCCGATAATAGAGGGCACTCTCTCTGCCTTGCTTTACAATATGGTGAGAAACCAGATCAAGGACCGCTGGCGCCACCGTACTCACGTCGTGCAGCATGAGCATTACATCAAGAAATGCGGTACTTCATGGGAAGACGGCATGAGCGTCGTTTCCATGCACGACACCGAGGAGTGGCTTCAGCGTGGCATGGCAAGGCTCGACAGCAAGAGTTGCCGCATCCTGCGCATGAGTATAGAAGAAGGGAAGAAAGTGGGCGAGATTGCCGACTTGTTAGACATCAAATACAAATATGCCGAGCACCGCCTCGGTATGGCAAGGAAAACCATAAGGCAGTATCTGAAGGCTGTGGGAGTGTAAGAGAGTGAAGAGAGAAGAACTAAGAGTGAAGAGTGAAGAACTAAGAGTGAAGAGAGAAGAGTAAGAGAGTGAAGAGTGAAGAGTGAAGAATCCAAATGCCTTTGTGGAAAAACTCCAGTGTCCTCCGTGCTTTCCGTGTTCGAAACCCATACGGCGCCAGCTCTTTTTTCTTTTTTACCTTTTTACCCTTTTACCTTTTTACCTTTAAAATAGCGTGTGTTCCGTCGCTCAGGGTGGTGGCGAAGAGATAGTCTTCACCGCCGTCCTTTAGTTTGAGGCGTTTGCGCAGTTCCGCCACTGAGAGTGGGAAATTACGGGTCGCGATGTTGGCTTGCGTCATTCCGGCAAGGTGGTGTTTCAGTTCTTTCTTGTTGAGCGTGGTGACCGCCTGTATGGCGAAGCACCTGCCTGGGAACGCCTCCACTGGTTCTTCGCTCACGAAGAGGTGGGAGTTGGGGGCAAGCATCTCCACACCATAGTGCTCAGAGAGCAGTCCGTAACATCCCATCTTCATGAGTGAGGTATTCGGTTCGTAGAGGTAGTGCCAGCTGTCTATCTTTGGTTCTGCGATGCATAGGGAGGCTCTCTCCATCTGCCTCATGAAACAATGAAAAGTTTGGGTATTGCGAGATCCATTAGGATTAGTGGTGTCTGGATTAGCACCATTGATATTGACCGCATAGAGGTGGACATCTGTGCCTTCTTCCTCGCCATCAGAAGAGTTCTCAGAAAGCACCAAAAGGAGTTCCTTGCACTCGTTGGCGCAAGAGACAATGTGCACCTCTCTCACGCAGTGGAGTTCTTGCAGGGCACGGTGCCAGTCGAGCATGGGCGAGAGTTTGATGATGACGGAGTCTGCCTTTGCGAGCATCTCATCCTGAAGCAGTGTGACATCTGGCGTACAGTCTTGCAGACTAACCACCTTGTTGCCTGCCCCGTCACGGCGTGCAGGGTCGATATAGATGAGCCGCAGGTGGTCAAGGTCATGGAGTGTCTCTATGCCGTCACCATTCTTTACGACAGCGTTGTCAAGCTGCAAGAGGGAGAAATTTTCCTTTGCCACCTCGCAGAGATGCGCCTGTCGCTCCACATACAGCGACCTCACGCCTAAGCGTGCGGCAATATAGGAGAAGTCCACTCCGAAGCCTCCTGTAAGGTCAGCGAAAGAAAAGGTAACATCATCAGTTACACCATTCTTCGCTTCGTCTGTTGACTCGTCTTTTGCACCAGCATTCATCTCATCCGTAGCAGAGCCCTTCGAAACCCTCTTCCCCACCAATCTTTCAGCCAGTTCCGCCTTATAGAATGCCGTCTGCTCCGAGGAGCATTGCTCCATGGAGATATGTGGCGGGTAGACGATGCCGTCGACAGACGCCCAACGGGGCAGCTTCTGCCGTGCCGTCTTCCGTCCTTGTATCTGGTCGAGGGCAAAGGGCAGGTCTACCTCGGGGTATTTCCCGGCGAGGAAGGCTAACTGCCTTACGTCACCGTCCTGATGGCACTGGATAAAGTCGCGGGTAGCGTGGTTCATAATGGAGAATCAAAGTGTTTCCTATTTCTGGAGTTAAGAAGTTAAGAAATTAAGAAGTTAAGGAGTTAAAGGAGTTAAGACAACAGTCTTTGTGGCACAAGCCTTTCCATATTTCAATATTTCCATTCTTCCATATTTCCATTTTTCCATATTTCAATATTTCCATATTTCAATATTTCCATATCAACGGCGTTAGCTCTTTTTACTTTCTTACCTTTTTACTCTTCTACCTTTTTATATATATTCTTCTCCCTTTTTTATCTGCACCTCGTTGACATATTTTCTGATGAGTGCCGAGGAGTCCTCTTTGCGGCATACAAGTAGCACGTTGTCCTTCTCCGCCACAATGAAGCCGTCGAGTCCGTTGAGCACGGCGAGCTTTCCCTTAGGCATCTTGATGATGTTGTTGTGACAATCCTCCATCATCACGTCGCTGTCTATCAACACATTGTCATTCTCGCTCCTCCTCATGCCCTCGTAGATGCCGTGCCACGTGCCGAGGTCGGCCCAGCCAAAGTCGCACTTCATGACATAGACGTTGCGTGTCTTCTCCAAGATACCGAGGTCGATGGAGATGTTGGGATAGGACGGGAAGTTCTCCTTCATGTATGCGTCCTCTGTCGCTATGTCAAAGACGGGATACTTCTCGTCGAAGTCGCGCAGCACAGTGGGGAGGAGTTCCGAGAAGCACTTGCCCAGATACTTCGCATTGGCAAGGAAGAGGCCTGTGTTCCAGTAGAACTCGCCGCTCTCCATAAACATGCGGGCAAAGTCGCGGTCTGGCTTTTCTGTAAACGACTGCACCTTGTAGAAGAAACCGTCCACGGGGTCGCCCATCTGTATGTACCCATAGCCTGGCTCGGGACGTGTGGGCTTCACTCCCATCGTAAGGCATCCGTCGTGCGAGGCGACGAAGTCGAGTCCGTCCTGCACATTCTTACAGAACGCCTCCTCGTTGAACACCGCCTGGTCGGAGGGTGTGGTGACGATGCGTGCGTCTGGGTTCTGCCTGCTGATGCGGTGGCACGCCCATGCCGTGCTCGGTGCCGTATTGCGGTGTATGGGTTCTACCATGATATGGTCGGAGCTTACATTGGGCAACTGCTCCCTCACGAGTTCCACATAGTCTTCGCTTGTGTTGATATAGATATGGTCGGCGGGGACTACCTTTGTCATGCGATCGAACGTCTGCTGCAGTTGGGTACGCCCTGTGCCGAAGAAGTCGACAAACTGCTTGGGCTTGGCGTTACGGCTGCAGGGCCAGAGCCTTCTGCCCTTTCCTCCGGCAAGTATCACACAATAATTGTTATTTGTACTATTTGTCATGTCTGTTCTGTTGTATTTATAGTGGTGGTTTTCCTTTGATGGTGTAAAGATAGAGAATTTCCACGACCCCACCAAGATTATTTCCATTATTTAATACTGCCGTGTAAAAATAAAACAATTATTTAGTGTTTTGGAAGAGAAAAACATTTTTTATAAAAGTTTTCCGCCAAAAAGTTTGCGAGTTCGGAAAATTATCCGTACCTTTGCACCCGCTAATCGCCCAGATGGCGGAATCGGTAGACGCGCTGGTCTCAAACACCAGTGGGGCAACCCATCCCGGTTCGAGCCCGGGTCTGGGTACTGAGTCGGAATCTTCTTCGGAAGGTTCCGATTTTTTATTTCTTGGTTCTCGTAAACTATTGGCATTCTGATAGATAAGATTGAGAACCTTGTTGTAAGAGGCAGTTCGATAATTCTCCTGCAGATACCTACCATCGTTATTACAATGACATCAGATTTTCAGTTTTTTATACGGATTTTATGTTAAAATCCAAATTTTACAACTGTACTTTGGAAATTTTAGTTATCTTTGCGAACAATTATCTTAACCTAAAAAAATGAATTCTATATGAAAAGAATTAAGTATTTGTTTCTTGTTATCGTAGCATTGGTATGTGCTGCGACTACACTATCTTCATGCAGCAAAAGCGATGACGACACCTCAAACCCATTAATGAGCTACGACGTAATCCAAATAAATGGCGAGAGTTATGCTTGCTATGGGTATCGCTGCGCAATATCTTATGGTAGTATATGGAACTTAAAAGAACATAGTGGACATGTGACCTTGCCTTGTGGTAAATTATCAGATGCGCAAAAAGGCGAATACGACTATGATTATTTGCATGAAATTAGCTTGCAAGGAAAACAAGACCTTCAAAAAGGAAGTAAATTAGAGAATTTTTCACCGTCGTTCGGAACTACGGAGGATCCATTTAAAACCTACACTTACAAAAGTGGTTCTGCCACTATAACCGACAAAGTTGACGACAAATACATAACGGTGAAATTTGAAAACTTCAAATTTGTGAATGGCAGCAAGTCCTATACGCTAAACGGAACGGTCCAATTAGCTTTCGACGAGGACTAACAACTAAATCACATAAAGCTAATGAGGGTGTGTCATAATCCATGACACACCCTCGTTTCTATGAAATCGGTTCTACCAATAAGCGTCTATAGTTTCATATGTGATTATCTTTATTTTTCTTCCACCACCCAGTCGGTGATGTTCCCTTGGGTGGAGTCGAAATTGATGCCCACCTTGGTGATGGGCGAACCGCTCAGGGCGAACCGCTGGGCATAGTTCTTGAGGTTGATTTGCCGCATGGCGGTCTGCGCATCCTTGTTGAGTTTCAGTTCGATGATGTAGAGGCGAGTGCGGGTGAGCAGCACGATGTCCACCCTTCCCTTGGGAGTGTGAACCTCCACGTCCACCACATACTCCGTGAGGAGCGAGAAGATGATGAAGAGCATCTGCTGGTAGTGACCCTCGTAGTTGGTCACGTTGCAGTAAGGCACGGTGCCGAGGAAGTCTTGCAGCAGCTGCAAGGCCCCGTCCATGTCGTCCTGCCGAATCAGTACCGACATTTGGGCGATGGTGACATCGCCGTTCTGTGCGAACATACCCTCCAGATAGTTGGGCAAGAGGCTCTCAAAGAGCCCCACCTTGATTTCCTTGTTGGGGAGGTCGAGGGTGTAGAGTTGGCTATACCTATCGTATCCCTTGATGGTGAGATAGCCGCTCTGATAGAGCAGGGGCGTGATGGCTGTCATATTCTCGGTCGGTGCGTCGAAGGCCGAGTCCTTGGCATACATCTTGCCAAGATTGGTAGGCTGGGTACCATACTTGCGCATCATGTTGATGAGATAGGTGGGCGTGCCCGAGGTAAACCAGTATGCCCCGAACTCCTTGGCCGAGAAGCAATTGAGCAGACTGTAGGGATTGAATACGTCGGGCGACTTGGCCGAGAAGTGGTATCCGTCGTAGTTCTCCTTCAGCTTGGCGATGGCCTCTTCATGGGTTATTTCCTGTTCCTTGGCCAGCATGTCGATGTCTTCCGTCATATCGGTGAGCAGTTCCTCCTTGGTGATTCCGCAGATGCCCGCATACTCATTGCGCATGGAGATGTTTGTGATGTTGTTCAGCTCGCTGAAGATACTCACTTGCGAGAACTTGGTGATGCCGGTGAGGAAGACGAAGCGGAGCTTTGCCTCGCTGAATTTCAAGGGGCTATAGAAATTTCGCATGACGTTACGGAGAGCGTTTAGCTGCTCTTTCTCGTGGACCACGTCGAGCATGGGTGCATCATATTCGTCGATGAGCACCACCACCTGCTTGCCTGTCTTCTCGTAGGCGGTGTTGATGAGGTCTATGAGGCGGTTGTTCGTCCCTTTGACGGGCTCCGTAATGCCCCATTTCTTTTCCTCGTCTTGCAATCTATAGCCCAAATATTCTTCCAGTTGCTCCTTCTCCATATGTTTTCCACCACTCAGGTCGAAGTGGAGCACGGGATACTCCGTCCACTCCTTCTCCAGCTTTTCGATGGCCAAGCCCTCGAAAAGCTCTTTCTTTCCCTCGAAATAACTCTGCATCGTAGATACGAGCAATGACTTGCCGAAACGGCGTGGCCGCCCCAGGAAGAAATGCTTTCCGCCGCTATGAGCCATGCGGTAGATGTATTCCGTCTTGTCGATGTAGAGCAGGTCGTTTTTACGAATCTCCTCGAATGTCTGGATTCCTATAGGATATAACTTCAATGCCATAATTTCTTGCCTTTTAGTTTGTTGAGAATAGCTATCTCGCTGCAAAGAAAATGCAAACGAGCGCAATGAAAGCGTGCTTTCAAATTGCCGAGTGCAGCTTTTCTTATGCAAAGATAAACATTATATTTTAATAATCGCTTTTATGGGAGAAAAAATCGTTCTCCCCTTGGTCTTCTCGATAACTTAGGGTTCCTTTGCATAGGAAAAAGGAATATTCCCTCTTCATACATTGTTCATCTGATAGCAACGCTTATGTAACAAAAGCTATCTAC
>CAVCDC010000094.1:0-10404 GCA_963600865.1 Firmicutes bacterium CAG:103 | reverse complement strand
ACGCTGGGTGTTTGCAGAGGTTCTTGGATTCCGTGGTTATAAATTGGAAACATTAGAACTTATAATAGGTACGATCTGTGTCAAAAGAACAAATGGTATAATAAATTTGGAATATTTGGTATAGTTGATAAAGAACAAATGGTATAGTAAAAAATGTTATATTTGGTATAGTTATGTGTAAAAACTGTTCATGTTCAATGTTTTTTCACTAACTTTGCATCCACAATTAAAACGACAAAGAATATGAAACAATACAGACCTCGCATAGCGGACAAGATGTTAAGTCGCAGACTTATGGGAGTGGGCGCAGTTCTTATACAGGGACCAAAGTGGTGTGGCAAGACAACGACAGCCGAACAACAGGCGAAAAGTGTCGTGTATATGGATGATCCAGAATACATGGAGCAGAATGTTGAGTTGGCAAGTCTTTCACCCAAGAGACTTCTTGCAGGTGCAACACCGCGTTTGATAGACGAATGGCAACTTGCTCCACAACTGTGGGATGCCGCCCGATTTGAAGTTGATCACAGAGACGAAGAAGGACAGTTTATTTTCACTGGTTCTGCCGTTCCTGCCGATACAGAAAAGATACATCACTCTGGCACAGGTAGGTTTGCATGGCTAACTATGAGGACTATGAGTCTTTATGAGTCGGGAGAGTCTACTGGTGAAGTCAGTTTGAGAGAATTGTTCAGCAAGCCCAATGCCGATATTTTCGGAACAAACAACCTCGATATTGACTCCATTGCATGGCTCATTTGTCGTGGAGGTTGGCCAAGAGCCACTACTATAAACAAAGAAGTGGCATTGGATATGGCATACAGATATTACGAGGCAGTAGTCAACAACGACATATCTCGTGTTGACAATGTGAAGCGTGAGACAGAGCGGACAAAAAGAATCCTGCGTTCCATCGCAAGAAATCAATGTGCCCAAATATCTGTCAATACCATTTGCGCAGATATTGAGAACAACGATACCGTCTCAGCCAACCGTCTTACCATAGCCTCATATATAGAGGCGTTGAAAAAAATATTTGTTTTGGAGGATTCTCTTGCCTGGAATCCGAATTTGCGGAGCAAGACTGCAATAAGGAGTTCGGAGACTCGATACTTCTCTGACCCGTCTATTGGAGTCGCTGCATTGGGTGTCGGTCCTAACGACCTCATCAACGACCTTAGTACAATGGGGCTGTTCTTTGAGTCGATGTGTGTCAGAGATTTAAGAGTATATGCAGATGCTTTGGAAGGTTCAATCTATCATTATCGTGATAGTAAAGGCTTGGAGTGTGATGCCGTCTTGCATCTGAGAAATGGTAGCTATGGACTGATAGAAATTAAATTGGGTGGTGAGAAAAATATAGAAGAAGGGGCGAAAAATCTGAAACTCCTTGCTTCTAAAATAGACACTACTAAGATGAAAACGCCCTCATTCCTTATGATACTTACGGGTACAACTAAGTATGCCATACGACGTGAGGATGGTGTATATGTAGTGCCTATTGGGTGTCTGAAAGACTAACTCGATGTAGGATTGGTGGATTGGAAGGAAGTGGTTAGAACTTGTGAATAGGTACTACCTTGATTTCGTACCCGTTCTTTTCTATTACCCTTTCTTCATTCATCGTGACGATGACGAGGTTCTTGCATTTCAACTCGCCGGCACACTCGATGAGGCTGTCCACCTCTCGCTTCAATGTCCTTTCGGAAGAAAGGTCGTAGCATACTTGAATGAGGGAATCGACATGCGATCCTTGGCGGGTCACGAAATCCGTCTCCTTGTCGTTTCGGGAATGGTAGTAGAAGAGCGACTTCTCTGTGTCGTAACCTCTGCGCACCAACTCGATGAACACTTGGTTCTCCAAGAGCCGACCGAGGTTCTCGCTCACGCTGAATGCCTTGGCTTCCACAAAACCATTATCCACCACGTACACCTTCTGCGGAGCCTTCTTCATCAGTTTCAGTTTGTTGTTGTATCTTGGGAGATAATAGAGCAGGTAAGGCTCTCGCAGGTAGCCCATGAACTTCTTGGTGGTAGCCACGCTGGAAAAGCCCAGTTCTTCAGCCAGCTCGTTGGCACTGAATGGATTGCAGAAGTTGGACACCAGATACATGGCCAGATTGTTCAAGTCTTCCACGTTCCTCACATTGTGCCGCTTGGCGATGTCTTTCCATACGATGGAGTCGAAGAGGGTGGAGAGATAACTTTGGGTCAAGTTTCTCGCCGCCACGGTCTCGGGATAGCCGCCATGGTGCAGGTAGTCGCTCGTCAGTGCTGAGTCTTCGGCCTGTATGTTGGCAAGGCTCTTATGGTTCCACTCAAAGAATTCCGCAAGGCTGAAGGGCAGCATCTCTATCTGGATGTATCTGCCAGTCAGCAGGGTAGCCATCTCGCTACTCAGCAACTTGGCGTTGCTTCCCGTGATGACCATATTGATGCCAAGGCGATACAGTTTGGAAACCCACAAGTCCCAACCCTCCAGGTTTTGCACCTCGTCGAGCAAGAGGAAGTCAAACCCAGGGTAAACCTGTTGCAGCGACTCCCAAACCAAGTCGTCGTCCCAGGCGTTCAGCAATTTGCCGTCGTCTAAATTGAGATAAGCGAAGCTCTTGCCTTTCAGCATCAGTAGAGCCTCAGTGGATTTGCCCGTTCTTCTTGGCCCGGTTATCAGTTTGATTTGTTGTGTCGCCAAGATTTCCTCCACGTCATATTGGGTATGGCGAGAGAGATAAGGTCGGGAGAGCAGCAAGTCTCGCTCTTTTCTTTGGTTGAGGATGATGGTTCTCATTGTCTATTGATGCTTTGGTGAAACTGCTGCAAAATTAATAAAAATATTCAATATCTCCATCGTATTGAATAAAAAAGTACTGATTTTATTCAATACGACGTATGAAATGAACAAAATAGGGCAAATAAAATGTGTCCGCAATGTCAAACGAATGAACATTACGGACACGGATGAATAGTTGAGAGTTTAATGGAAGTTAGTATGCTGAAACATTATTGATGCATGGACAAGCTCTTGCACTATCGAATACGATGCGAATGCCGTTGGTCTTAATCTTGTCGAAACGGAGAATACGCTTGTAGCCGATTGTTGTAGTCTCTTCCTTTTGGTTGAGCTTCATCCAGTTTTTGCCTTGCAAGTAATAGACAGAGAAAGACTTTACTCGTTGCCCCAGCGGAATGTATTCTTGAAGCAAAAGACGAGAAATCTCTCTTTCTCTGCCAAGGCGGAACTCGATGCTTGCACCATTTGTTTTCTTCGATGCCCAATAAGTATTATATTGACCGTCGGTTATGTTCTTTCCGATATGCTTGCCTTGGTTGCTGTCCACAAGTGGTGGGATACCCTTCAAAACATCGACAGACATTTCCTTCTGTATCTTTTTGTGGAAGTTCACGGCATTAGCCGAGTCTATGGGATGTATCAAACCGTCTTTGTCAACAGGGAAGTTGAGCAAGAAAGTGGCATTGTGGCCAACGCTTCTATAATAAAGGTCGCAAAGTTCATCTACGGTCTTGACCTTGGAGTCCTCGTTCTCGTGATAGAACCAACCTGGTCTGATGGAAACGTCGCACTCGGCAGGAGTCCACTGGTCGCCATCCTCCCAACCATATTGCAGCTGCTTGGAGTTCTCGTAACCCGGATAGATGGTGTTTGAAGGAATCATAGACCAGCATGTTTCGCCAGCAAATCCTTTCTCATTGCCGACCCAACGGCAACCAGGACCACCATCGCCAAAAATGATAGCCTTCGGTTGCAGACTATCTACAATCTGATAGAGCTTGTCAAACTCATAGTAGTTCTTGCGGTCGATGGTACGCTTCTCCGCTGCACCACCATACCACCCGTCGCCACCGTTGGCACCGTCAAACCAAACCTCGAAGATGTCACCATAGTTGCTGAGCAACTCCTTGAGCTGTCGCTTATAATAGTCGACATAATACTTGGAGCCGTAACTCGTCTGGTTTCTGTCCCAAGGCGAGAGATATACGCCAAATTTCAAGCCATACTTCTTGCAAGCCTTTGAGAGTTCGCCCACAATGTCGCCGTTTCCATTCTTGTACGGAGAGTTGCGGATGCAGTAATCGGTGGTGTGGGTTGGCCAAAGGCAGAAACCGTCATGATGCTTTGCCGTGATGATGACTCCTTTCATTCCTGCGGCGGAAAGTACTCTTGCCCACTGTTCACAGTCCAGTTTCTTGGGGTTGAAGGTCTTTACTTCGGAATCGCCATAGCCCCATTCCTTGTCATTGAATGTGTTCAAGCCGAAGTGAATGAAGGCGTAAGTCTCCATCTGCTGCCACTCCACTTGTTGGGGACTTGGGACTGGTGCAACAGGAGCAATATCCTTTTGGCTTCGCTGTCCCCAAGTAGTAAGAGCTACAAGCCCCAACGTCAAGGTAAATAATAATTTCTTTCTCATTTTCCAAATATGTTTATAGAGTTGATAGTTTAGGTTTCACTCCGTGAAGGGAGTGAAACCCTTGTTAGATTATCTTACTGGCCGGATAACGAACTTGAATGAGTAGTTCTGATAAGGCATCATATACTTCTTTATGGGCAATTCGCCCCATGTGTTGATGCATCCCAAGCCCATCTGGCGTTTGCTGATGTGTACATTGGTGAGGTCTCTTGGCTGCAAGTCTCCGGAGTGTTCCTGGTGCTTGGCGGCGCCTGGGTTCAGGTCGGAGGTCAGGAAGTTCAGGCTGGAGCACTCCATTGGCTCGTTGGAGAAGAACTCCAAGCCCTTGTTCTCCGATGACAGAACTTTCCAATATCTCACCTGCGTCTTGTTACCCGACTCCTGTGGACGGACGTATGGATAATATTGGTCTTTCACCAACTGTGTGAATACACCCAGCATCTCGGAATTGTTGCGGTCGGCATAGTTCTCGTGGGGACCTTTGCCATAGAACACCACCTTGTCGTATTCCTTGGGCATTTGCAGTTCCATTCCATAACGCAGCAAGTTGGGCTTGTTCTCCGCATCAGGATTAACTTGCAAGTCTTGGTTTACTGTCAGTTCACCCTTGTCGTTCAAAGAATAGGTAAGCTTCAACGTTGACTCCGTTTCCTTGACATACAAAGTGGCGATTATGCTGCCATCATCCTTTTGGGCGAAGTCTTTCAATTCAAGGGTCGGATTGTTCCATGCCGCACACAGGGTCGGAAGATTTGCTCCAAAGTCATTGTCCGTGCAGGCTCTCCAGAAGTCAGGCTTCAGGTTGGCGCCTCGTTCAAGCATCGGCTTGTTGTCTACATCTATATAACTGACAAGTCCCGTTTTCTTGCCGATGGAGACATCCACGCCATTGGCTGAGAGAACCACGTATTGGGCGTGGTCAACGGTCTTAGCCTTGTTAGCATCCGAAGTAGTCAAGGTTGGGAAGGTGTATTTGCTGACCACAAACTGCTGATGTGCGATTTCCTCGCCTTTCTTCAACAGAGATGCATCGCTGCTCAACTTGTATCTCAGGTTGAGGACGATTTCCTTTCCTTTGTATTTCTTGTCTCCGACAACCTTTCCATAACCAGGAATGGTGATGGTCTTGCTGGTCTGCGGCATGATGTTGTATTTGTCAAGGCTTATTGTTCCATTGGCCAGGACATTGCCTTCCGCTTCGATTGCATAGTCGAGTATCACGTTGTTCAGAGGAACAAAGAAGTTCTCATTGAAAATAGAAACCTTTCCGTTCTTGTTGTCCGTGAGTTTGCTCCAGATGTTCTGGTGGAAGTATTTTACCTCGTAGGCATGAGGGTTCGGAACTCTGTCGGGACTTACCAAACCATTGCAGTTGAAGTTCTCGTCCGACATGGCGAATCTTCCGTAATCCCCACCATAAGTGTAGATTTGCTTGCCGGTAACCTTGCTCTTGTCCCTCAGTCCTTGGTCTACGAAATCCCAGATGAAGCCGCCCTGATATTGTGGATATTGACGCACCAAGTCCCAGTATTCCTTGAAACCACCCATTGAGTTGCCCATGGCATGAGCGTATTCTTGCTGCATCATAGGCTTGTCGCAGTAGTTCTTCTCAAGATAGTTCCTGCAACTGTCATAATCCGCGTACATAGGGCAGAATATGTCTGTCTTTCCTGCTTTTAAGCCAGCCAATTCGTAAGACTCAACCGGACGTTCGGCATCATGTTTTCCTGTGGCACAAGCCATTTCGTATTGCACGGGGCGTGAGTTGTCATACGACTTCACCCAGTCATAGGCATCCTCGAAGTTCTGTCCATATCCAGCCTCGTTGCCAAGACTCCAGATGATGATACAAGGATGGTTCTTCAGAATCTTGACGTTGTTCATGCTGCGCTCCGTGTGGACTTTGTTGAACAACTCGTTCTTGGCAAGCGTGTTGTCGGCAAATCCCATTCCGTGGCTCTCCAAGTTGGCCTCCGACACAATATAGATGCCATACTCGTCGCACAGGTCGTACCAGCGAGGGTCGTTGGGGTAGTGGCTGGTGCGGATGGCGTTGAGGTTGAGCTGCTTGGCCACCTTGATGTCACGAATCATATTCTCGACACTGACCACATAGCCGCCGTCGGGATCCACCTCATGACGGTTCACGCCCTTGATGAGGACGGGCTGTCCGTTTACCAACATCTGCTTGTTCTTGATCTCTATCTTCCTGAACCCAACGTTCTGACGGATTACCTCCACCACTTTTCCACCGTCAGTCAATGTGGCTCTAAGCGTGTATAGGTTGGGAGTCTCGGCTGTCCATTTGGCAACACCTTTGATGGTGGATTCTACGGCCGACTTGTCTGCCTGCACCTGTATTGTCTTGCTGAAAACCTCCTTGCCGGAACTTTTCTCTACCAGTTCCACCAGGATGTTCTTCCCTTGGCATGATTCCGTCGAGAAGTTCACGGCAAACACACCGTCCTTGTAATCGTTGGTCAGGGATGAGGTGATGCGCAAGTCCTTGATGTGCGACTTGGGTTGGGCGTAGATGTAATTTTCCCGTGCGATGCCCCGAAGTCGCCAATAGTCTTGGTCTTCAAAATATGAACCGTCACACCAACGCATCAGTTGCATGGCTATCAAGTTCTCCTGTCCCGGAACGACATATTTGGTGATGTCGAACTCTGCGGCCACCTTGTTGTCTTCTGCATATCCCACAAACTTGCCGTTGACATAGAGGTTGATGTTGCTGCCGAACTCGCCGATATGCAGGATGATGTTGTCGCCGTTCCAACTTGATGGGATGGTAAACTTCCGACGGTAAGAACCTACGTAGTTGTTCAAGTCTTGCACATAAGGAGGATTGGATTTCCACTCGTTCTCCCACTCATATTTAATGTTGGTGTAAACGGGGAAGCCATAGCCGTTGAGTTCCCAACAGCCTGGGACGGGCATCTTTCCCCATTTGCTGTCGTCAAGCGTTGGGGAGAAGAAGTCCAGAGGACGCTCGTTGGCATTCTGCACCCAATTGAATTTCCAGTCGCCTTCGATAGACAAATATCTATTCGACAGGGACTTGTCGTTTTTGTCGGACAGGTCTCTGCTTTCGTAGCCAAAGAAGTCGGATACGGGCTCGTTGCGGTTGATGTTGTTTACCTGCGGGTCGTTCCAAGGCTCTGTGCCTTGGGCGCATGCGTTGCCTGCCAAGGCGAGGAAGGCAACTGCAAGACTAACTGTTATTCTTTTCATAGTCGTGGGATGTTTACAGTTTGATACTTGCTCCAAATTCTACGGTGAACGGACGGAGATAACGTCCCGACATCACGTAGCCGTTGAAACGTTTGGCTTCCTCTGCTCCTATCAGCTCCGAGCCGGAGATGGTGCCGCTTGCACCCTTCTGGTTCAGGAAGTTGACCACGCCCAGGTTGAACGAAAGCTTGTTGGTGGCATTCCATTTCACGCCGGCGAATGTCTCCCAATGGCCATTGAACCAGAGGGCGTTGGAGAGGTTGGCATACGTCTTTCCGAAATATCGGAAACTGCCCCATACCGTCATCTTGTCTTTCCAGAAAGTATAGCTTGGGTCAAGTTCTATCAGAATTTGCGGAATCTCCTTCACGTAGTTGTCCGTGGCGTTGAGTTCAGCGGTCTCGCCGTCGTCAAACTTCACGGTCACGGAATAATCCTTGTAGGTAGGCTTCTGATAGGTGAAGAGCGCATGGAGGTGAGCACCCTTGAATGGGTCGAGTTCCACGTTGGTGGTCCAGCCGATGGTCTGGATGCTGTAGTTGAGGGTGGTCGTCTTCGAGATGCTTGTGCCCGGCTTGGTGATGTCCTGCTGGTCAGTATTGTTAGTCTTCTGAATCCAAGTCACCATGGAGGTCACGTCTATCCACTTGTTGCGATAGTAGACACCTCCGCGCAGCAACGGGATGCGGAGACGCAGGTCCTGCGGGCCGATGTTGGCATAGTCGGTCATGCGAGGCGAGCGCTCCATCTGTGTGAAGTCGGCGGTGAGACCCATTCCTTTTCTGAATGCCCATGTGGCTTGGATGGTAAAGGCGTAGTTGAGCTTGTTCTTCACCCGATGTTGCGGGGTGATGGTCACTCCCTCGGCGTTTTTCGCTCCCACATACATGTCGGCGAAGCGTGCATACGGCAACTGGTCCACAGCCATATGGCACCATTCCAGGCGTGCGCCGTAGAAGAAACGGAGGCTCTCGATGGGTCTCCATTCGTCGGTGAAGTAGCCAGCCAACTTGTTCTCGTTGCCCATGGCGTAGTCTGTGGAGATTTCATTGAAGCCATAGTAGGTGATTCTTGCCGAAGGGTCGGCGGCGGTGGAGTGGGAGAGAAACTCTGGATATTCCTGCACCGTGGCGTCCCATTGCGTGGAGGCCGACCAGTAGTTCAAGTCGAAGTTCCATTCGTTGAGGCCGATTTTCAGATTGTGCGAACCAAAGTCTTTCAGCACTTCTGAGGTCATTAGGAATGACTTTGCCTTGGCACCATGCAGCCAGATTCTGCGTCCGTCCATCATTCCGGTGTACAGTTTGCCGTTCTTGTCGTAATACGTGTTGGTGTTGCCTTCCACTTTTCCGTCCTTTACGTTCATGATGGAGCTTCCGCCGAAGTCAACGTAGTTTGCGTGTACCCAAGTGTATTTGGCTTTGGCGTCAAGTTTCCAAGCCTTTCCCAAGTCCCACTTGAAGAGCACGGCAATCTCGTGCGACTTGTTCTTGTTCCAGTCGTTGATGGTGGTCTCCTTCACTTCGCCCGTTTCCATGTCGCGGTACATGAAGGTTTGGTTGATGGGAACATAGGAGGATGTGCCCAAGTTGAAGCCGTCAAGCTCGGTTACGTCTCCGTTCGTGTTGTAGATAAAAGGAGCATACGATGTGACAGTGCCCATGCGTTGGCTGTTGGAGAACTTGTAGATAAAGGACAACTGGCCTTTATCGTTCCAACGCTTGGTCAATGCGCCCTTGTATATCTGGGTGCGGTCGTGGTAGTTGGTGAATTTCAGGTCAAAGGTTCCAGGGTCGAAGTCCTGGTACATGTTCAGAGCATAAGACCACCCCCCCGTAATGGTCCTGATAGGTTGAGGTCGAACTGGTGCATACCGTAATGGTTGCCCTTGTAGTTGATGATGCCTTTGAACTCATCGCCTCCCAAGTCGCTGAAGCTGTTGACGGAGTATGCGATGTTTCCTGTTGCGATGGCCGACTCCTGCGGAGTCATCAATCCCACCTCCGACAGGCTTCCGTCGCTTCTCCAATGTGCCTGGAGAGGGTGGATGTAAGATGAGTAGACGGTAGGCAAACCGTTCTCATACACATTCACGTCTTCGCTCGGTAGACCAATCTGGATGTAACGAGGCGCATTGGCATCGGATGCGTTGAGCATCACGTTGCGCTCCGCTTTCTTTTCCACGGTTGCCGTGTCCGTCTTTTCTTGGGCATGGCAAATGCTTGGTATCAATACGCAAGCAAGTAACAAATAGCTGTTTCTCATTGGCTGTCTGTTTGCAGTCCACTGCACCCTGGTGTGGACATGGGTTGTTGATAATAGTTAGACACAAGGGAAGATGGCGTGGGGTGCAGTGCTATCCAGTAGTTGGCAGCGTGCCGTCACTTCCAGCGTGTTGTTCCATCTTCGTCATGTTATAAATTATGCGAATGGATGGATTCGCTGGCGAAGATAGGTTATTATTTCCAAACTGAATGCAAAAAATCGAAAAAATGTATGTCTCGTGTCACTTTTTAATAAAAATTATAGAAAATGGAGGGGTAGGGGGGTATGATACTGCTTATAACTATCTGCAATGATACCAATTTTATTAATCGTAACTAATAAAAAACGAGAATCATGCAGTTTTATAAGTTATGATTAATAAAAACGAGAAAGTTTTAGGATGATTCGTCCTAAAACTTTCGTTGTCTTTCAAGGAATATGTGGAGGGCATTGACGGAAAGGAGAATCTTCAGAA
>CAVCDC010000093.1:0-10420 GCA_963600865.1 Firmicutes bacterium CAG:103 | reverse complement strand
AAGCCGCAGATGACTCCGAGGCAGGCACATGAGAGATAGGAGTGGTGGCGGAACTCTTCACGCTTGTGTACATTGGAGATATGTACCTCCACGCAGGGGCACTTCAGACTGCGGATGCAGTCTTGCAGGGCGATGCTGGTGTGGGTGTAGGCTCCGGCATTGAGCACTACGCCGTCATAAGTAAAACCTACCTCCTGCAACTTGTTGATGAGTTCACCCTCTATGTTGCTCTGGTAGTAGTCTATCTCTACATCAGGATACTTTGCTTTCAACTGGGGCAGGTAGCTCTCGAAGGAGTTGCTGCCGTAGATACCTGGTTCTCTCACACCCAACAGGTTCAGGTTGGGACCGTTCACAATCTGTATTTTCATCTGTCTGTTTCGTTTATAAGGGTTCTTTACTTGGCAGTGACTGCCTTTTTTAGTAACTTTGCAGCAAAGGTAACAATAAATATGGAAACAGACAAGAATTCAAGTTCTGAAATAACAAGAAAGTATATGCGCTACCTGAAGTTGGAGCGCAACTACTCCCTTAATACGTTGGAGGCTTACCGCCATGACCTTGACTATTTGGTGAAATATGCGCAGGACAACGGCAAACAGATTACCGAATTGGTTCTTGCCGACCTACAGCAGTTCTCGGCAAGCATCCACGACATGGGCATCGGTGCCCGTTCCCAGGCGCGCATCCTCAGTGGCATTCGCTCGCTCTTCCATTTCTTAGTGCTCGATGGGTATATAGAACAAGACCCTACCGAATTGTTGGAGTCGCCGCAGATAGGTGAGCACTTGCCCGAATACCTCACCGTGGAAGAGGTTGACCGTCTGGAGGCTGCCTTCGACCTGAGCAAATGGGAGGGACAGCGCAACAAGACCATCGTGGAGGTGCTCTTCTCTTGTGGACTGCGTGTCAGCGAACTCGTCAACCTGAAGTTGAGTGACATCTTCGAGGAGGAGGGCTTTATCCGTGTCCTTGGCAAAGGGAGCAAGGAGCGCCTCGTGCCTATCTCTGCCAAGGCAATCAACGAACTGCACTACTGGTATTGCGACCGCAACCAGATGAATATCAAACCGGGGGAAGAAGACTTTGTGTTTCTCAATAGGCGCGGCGCTCATCTCACGCGCACCATGGTTCTTATCATGATCAAGCAGACGGCTCTGCTTGCCGGTATCACGAAGACGATCTCTCCGCATACCCTGCGCCATAGCTTTGCCACGGCTCTCCTCAAGGGCGGTGCCGACCTGCGTGTGATACAGGCGCTGTTGGGACACGAGAGCATTGGCACTACCGAGGTGTATACGCACCTTGAGACATCTGACTTAAGAAAAGCTATCCTGCTACACCACCCCCGTAATATTCGCTACCGTAAGGAGCACGGGGAAGGGGCATAGCAGGATAGATATAGGGGAGGAGAGAGTTGTTACATTCTCTCCGGTACTTCGATACCGAGCAGAGCCATACCGTTCTTCAGAATCTTGGCGATGTTGGCAGCGAGTACCAGACGGGTGGTCTTCTCTGCCTCGCTCTCAGCATTCAGGATGCTGTAGTCGTGATAGAACTGGTTGAACTCCTTGGTCAACTCATAGCAGTAGTTGGCGATGCCGGCAGGGTTGTAGTTGTTGCCAGCGTCGGCCACGGCTGCGGCAAACTCGTTCATCTTCTGGATGAGGTCCACCTCCTTCTCGTTGATGGGAGCGTCGGCACCCAACTGAGCAGGAATCTCGATGCCGTCGGCTGCTGCCTTGCGCATGATGCTGCGGATACGAGCGTAGGTGTACTGGATGAAAGGACCCGTGTTGCCGTTGAAGTCGATGCTCTCTTCTGGGTTGAAGAGCATGTTCTTGCGGGCGTCTACCTTGAGGATAAAGTATTTCAAGGCACCGAGACCCACGATGCGTGAAATCTCCTGACGCTCTTCCTCGCTCATGTCCTTGAATTTACCCAATTCGTCTGAGGTCTTGCGGGCGTCCTTGATCATCTCTGCCATCAGGTCGTCGGCATCCACCACGGTTCCCTCGCGGCTCTTCATCTTGCCGTTGGGCAACTCCACCATACCGTAGGAGAAGTGAACCAAGTCCTTGCCCCACTTGAAGCCGAGGCGGTCGAGGAGGATGGAAAGCACCTGGAAATGGTAGTTCTGCTCGTTGCCTACCACATAGATCATCTTGTCGATAGGGAAGTCCTTGAAACGGAGGTCGGCGGTGCCGATGTCCTGGGTCATGTAGACAGATGTGCCGTCGGAACGGAGCAAGAGCTTCTGGTCGAGTCCCTCGTCGGTGAGGTCGGCCCATACGCTGTTGTCGTCCTTGCGGAAGAAGAGACCTTTTTCCAGACCTTCCTCTACCTTCTTCTTACCCTCAAGGTAAGTATTTGACTCATAATATATCTTGTCGAAGCCGACACCCATCATCTTGTAAGTCTCATCGAAACCAGCATACACCCAACTGTTCATCTTCTCCCAAAGGGCGCGAACCTCGGGGTCGTTATGCTCCCACTTCACGAGCATCTCGTGAGCCTCCTTGATGAGGGGAGCCTCAGCCTTTGCCTTCTCAGTGGCAGCCTCTTCGTCCATGCCTTCCTTCTCATACTGAGCCTTCAACTCAGCGATTTCCTCGCGGTAGTGCTTGTCGAAAGCCACATAGTAGTCGCCGATGAGGTGGTCGCCCTTCTTGCCTGATGTCTCGGGAGTCTCGCCGTTGCCCCACTTGAGCCAAGCGAGCATCGACTTGCAGATATGGATACCGCGGTCGTTCACGATGTTGGTCTTGATGACCTTGTTGCCGTTCGCCTCCATGATCTGGGCGAGTGACCAACCGAGGAGGTTGTTGCGCACATGACCGAGGTGGAGCGGTTTGTTGGTGTTGGGAGAAGAGTACTCGATCATCACGAGTGGACTGTTCTCTGTGACGGGTTTCTCACCAAACTTCTCGTCGGCGTGGATGTCGTTGAGGAGTCCCACCCATGCTGCTGGTGCGATGGAGAGGTTGAGGAATCCTTTCACCACGTTGAAGTCTGCGATCACGTTGGCGCAGTTCTTCTTCAGATACTCGCCTATCTCCTGTGCCGTGTCCTCGGGTTTCTTCTTCGACATCTTGAGGAAGGGGAACACGACGAGGGTGAGGTTCCCTTCAAAATTACTCTTGGTCTTCTGCAGGGCTACCATCTTCTCAGGCACGTCCTGACCGTAAAGCTCCTTCACCGCTGCGATGACGGAACTAATGATTTCGTTTTCTATCTTCATGAATTTTATTTTTTCCTTTTTTACCTTTTTACCCTTTTACTTTTTTACCTTTAAACGGCCTTTTTTACTTTTTTACCTTTACAATCACCCTTCTAAGATGATGTCCGCCACGTCTTGCGGCGTGTTCCAAAGGATGCCGTCGCGCAGGGCATCGTCGGTAAAGTCGTTGAGGGCCTCGCGGGCTTCTCTCTCGGTAATGACAGGTGTGCCATCCTCATTCTTTGCACTCAGCAGTGCCTCCATAATGGCGGCTCTGTATTCTTCTATTGTCATCATAATCTTGCGTTTTGATGGTTTACAAATGCGGTTGTCATGGGGTGCATGGGGTGACAGACTGCTGTCTACGCGACAAAGATAATACTATTTTTCCATCGCACCAAGCTTTTTGCTGATTTTCGTGCTTTTATGTTGTCTCTTGCCTTTTTACCTTTTTACTTTTTTACTTTTTTACCTTTCAACGGCGCGAGCCCTTTTTTTACCTTTTTACCTTTCAACGGCCTTTTTACCCTTTTACTTTTTTACCTTTCAACGGCGCGAGCCCTTTTTTTACCTTTTTACCTTTCAACGGCGTATGCCTTTTTTACCTTTTTACTTTTTTACCTTTTTACCTTTAAAAAGCCCATTCCAAGCAGTTCACCCCGTCCTTTGCCCCGAAGTTCATACCTACCTTCACGATGTCCTTGTTTTTCATCTTGAAGGCATCAGCGTAGTGCTTCTCTTCTATCTGGGCAAGTGCTTCCTCTGCGCTCTTGCCAAACTTCAGTTCCATGACATAGATGGTGGTCTTTGTCTCCAACGAGATGTCTATTCTACCCCTCGCCGTACGCTCCTCCACGATGATCTTATAGTCTGTGAGCAGGGCAAAGATGATATAGAGCGCTTGCTGCCAGTGTCCCTCGTAGTTGGTGTTGTCGCAGTAGGGTACTGCCTCAAGAAAGTCGGCGAGTAGTTGCAAGGCTCCGTCCATGTCGCCCTGGCGTATCAGTACCGACATCTTGGCGATGGCGACATCGCCCTGGTCAGTCAACTCCTCTAAGTAGTTGGGGAGCAGACTCTCGAACAGACCCACCAAGATTTCCCTGTTGGGGAAGTCCAAGGTGTAGAGCTGTGACATGTCATCGTAGTCCTTGATGGTGACATATCCGCTTTGGTACAACAAGGGGGTGATGGTGCGCATCCTCTCGGTAGGGGCGTCAAAGGCAGAAGCCCTTGCCTGCATCTTCGTGATGGATGAAGGCAACACATGGAACTTCCTCAGCATGTTGATGAGATAGGTGGGTGTGCCCGAACCAAACCAGTAAGAGTTCATCTTGCCGTCGGCAAAGCAGTTGAGCAGACTGTACGGATTGAACACGTCGGGCGAGGGCCATGTGAAGTGATAGCCGTCGTAGTGGTCCTTCAGCTCCTGTATGGTTTCCTCGCGGGTCAACTTCAGTCTCCCTGCCAAATCGTCTATGTCCTCGCTCATCTGAGTGAGCAGTTCTTCCTTGGTAATACCGCAGATGCCAGCGTAAGGCTCATCCATGCTCACATTCTTGATATTGTTCAGTTCGCTAAAGATGCAGAGCTGCGAGAACTTGGTAATACCAGTAAGGAACACAAAGCGCAACATAGGGTCGGCTGCCTTCAGGGGAGAATAAAAATTGCGCATTACATTACGTAGAGTATCGAGTTTCTCATCCTCATGCGCCACGTCGAGCAAGGGAGCGTCATACTCATCGATAAGGACTACCACCTGCTTTCCAGTCTTCTGATAGACGGACTTGATTAAGTTGAGAAGACGCACATTAGGGTCTAACGAGTCGCAAACTACATCAAACCGCTTCTCGTTTTCTTCTAAAGTATAGAGCAGATACCTCTCTAACTGTTCCTTCTCCATGTGTTTGCCACTGGCCATACTGAAGTGCAACACGGGATACTCTGTCCACTCCTTTTCTAACTTCTCTATGGCAAGACCCTCAAAGAGTTCTTTCCTTCCCTCGAAGTAGCTTTGGAATGTGGATACCAACAGTGATTTTCCGAAGCGTCGCGGCCTACTTAAGAAGAAATATGCCCCATCGGTATGCGTCATACGATAGACGTACTCTGTCTTATCGATATAAACCATATCCTTCTTACGAATTTCCTCGAAAGTCTGTATTCCTATTGGGTATAATTTCCTTGCCATATCACAAACTGTTTTTAGAATATGCAAATATAGTCCAAATTCCTCAAACCACCAAGGCTTTGGCAAGATTTAACAACTGCTTCCCTTTCTCTCCTGCACGAATAAGCCCCTTTTCCGTATATGTTCCGTTTAAGTTCTGCGGATAAATACATCAAAGAAATAATTTCTGATAATTTATGGCTCATTCGTGGACATTTGTGTTTAAAACTTTCAGAAAGATTCGTGTTATTTGTGAGATTCGTGTTCAAAGAACTAATTTGTGAAGATTCGTGAGATTTGTGTTATTCGTGTTCAAAAATAATTTCTGATAATTTGTGGTTCATTCATGAAAATTCGTGTTTTTAAAAACTTCCGTGAGTTCCGTGCTATCCGTGTTCGAAGCCCCATCTTTCCTGTTTCTTGTCCTCTCCGTGGCAGCTACGAAAACGTTTACTATTAAAAATCCTTAAATGTCTTAATAAAAAGTTGGGACGTATAGAATATTTTCATAATTTTGCACCCAGTAAAAGATGACATGTGTGCCTACACCTTATTAATATATAGACAAGGGGGTGTGTGGCATGTTTGAATGAAGATATAAGTAAAAGATAAATTTTAACCTACTAAAAATTAAGTAAAAGATGAAAAAGGTTCTACTTCTTTCGGTATGCCTTATTGTGTCCTGCCTTTTAGGGGGGGGTAAATCATGGGCAGCTGTAACGTTCACAGAGAATGGTACAACTTTGACCATTAATGTAACTGGTACAGCAACTGATGATGATGCATCATCGGTAAGTTCAAAAATGAGCAATTCCAACTATACCAAAGTTGTTGTAGTTGGTGGTACTATTAATGATAATTTTGCTCAGAATATCTTCTATACTTCAAATGGTGGATGGAATATAAATACTGTTATTACCTCTCTTGATTTTAGCCAGACATCTTATAATAGTACAACCTTCGGAGAATCAGTCTTTCATGATGATTATTCTTGGCGCAAAACTAGTCTGAAAATTACAAGTCTCTCTTTGCCTGGTAATATCACCAAGATTGGAGATGAAGCGTTTATGAACATGAGTTCTCTGACAGAGGTTGTTCTGCCCGAAAATTTGACCTATATCGGCAAAAAAGCTTTTGCTGGAACAAGCCTTACTTCTATAACATTCCCGGCTAATCTTGACAAGATTGACGATGCTGCGTTCTTTAATGTAAAAATTAAGGACTTGAAATTCAATAGCAAATTGCGTTATATTGGTAACTCGGCTTTCGCTTGGGATAATGTAAATGAAGCAAATGGAGAAAAAGTTCTTGGTGCCATTATAATTCCGGCTTCAGTAAAATATATCGGTCCTGCAGCATTCTTTAACCACCAGTATCAGGATGTTTATTTTCAAGGTGGCGTAGCTCCAGTAATGCCTTATGGTGGTCCTGTTGTGAATATTAAAATTGGTAATGTTGTTGAGTGTACCGCATTCTCTGCTCACACCTTGATGAGTAATAATGGTTTTGACCCTTCATCGACGACAACAACAGGTGGAACGTCTGATAACACAGATACTGGCTATGCCAATCGTGAGAATTATATCAACGGTGGTGCCTATATGGCAATTCTTCATTACCCAAATACTGTTACCAATACAGACAGTTTGAAGACCTTTACCGATATTACTCGTAAATATGAAGCCGACACCGCAGAGGTGTTTAATAAGAATCATAACTATGCTGTCGGAAAAGAAAAGACCCCATTGACAGCTTTTGGTGTAAAAACAAGTGAAAAAGTAAATGTAGGTTACAAGGATACCTATTTAGGAGAACAGTTCATCTGGCCATCACAGAACCAGTGGATGCGTTCGTATATTACAGCTGTTAACGGCGTAGAATGGGATGGTGTGACTTCTTATCGCTCCACTTTGCAAGATTGGGAGAAGGCAGTCCTCGCTGAGGCTGGTTACACAACTGACAAATACACAGAAGACGAGTTGAGCAAGATGGCTCATCAAGGTACTCGTATGTTCGTCCTTGCTAACAATGATGCACAGTCAGAGAAGTACAACCCTGGCAACATCAAGAAGGACGGAACATGGTGGACCATTTGTGTACCTTTCAATATGACCAAGAAGCAGGTGCTTGATACTTTTGGTAGCAAGACACAGCTCTGCCTCTTCCGCAGCGTAACTCGCGAGATAGAGATAAATGGCAAGAACCATATCTTGATTCGTTTCGATATCGACCCCATGAAGTACAAGACTGCTGACGCTAATGGCAAGAAGTTGAAATACGATGGTACAGATGGTACTCATGCTGCAGGTGAGTGGAAGTACGATGAAATCGCAAGTGATGATGTTGTTTCAGACAATGTAGATGACAACGACATCGCTATCTGGGCACATGAGTCATACATGATCAAGCCAAGTGATGGTGAAAAATCAGACCAGGATCCTGTTGTAACTATTGCCAACTACGAGCCTGTTCCTGGCAACCCACTTCCTTCTGTAGTGCGTGCCGAGACCGTGTATAAGACGCAGGATGAGCCAACCTATAATAACCTGTATCGTTTCGTAGGTAACTATGAGTCTGGTATGACTATGCCACAGTATAGCTACTTCTATGGCACAACAAAGAATGACAAGACTGAGAAGTTCAGATTCAACACGGGTACTACAACCGTTTGGAAGGCTAACAAGAGCTTGATCCAGGCAAGTGCCCATGATGGTGGCTTCCAGGATTTCCAGAACTTCTTCGGTGGTAGCGCTGAGTCTGCTGCTAAGGTGAAGCAGACAACTGTCTTCGGTGGCATTGACGATCCTAATGGTGATACAACCGCTATCGACGATGTACAGATCGTAGTAGGTAATGACACCCTCACTCCTATCTTCAGCCTCGACGGTAAGATGGTTAGCGTGAATGGAGACACCACAGGACTTGCCAAAGGCATTTACGTAAAGGCAGGTAAGAAGTTTATTGTTGAATAAATCTAAGAACAAAATGAAAAAAACATATATTTCTCCGACTGTCATTTTAACAAAATGCCAGTTGGAGGGCTTCATCACTGCGTCCAATCAAGGTGGAACTGGTCAAACCCCTGGAGGTACAGAATCAATTGATCCAGACAAAGGTGACCAGGGCACTGAACAGAAGTCCAAGTGGAACACTGGTTGGGAGAGCGATTGGGATACCGACTGGGAGGATTAAGTAGAATCTTTTACAACAGGCTAATTACTTATATAATTAGTGAATACAATATATTCGAGGGAGCTTGCCGGGAGGCACGCTCCCTTTTTCATAAAGGTAAAAAGGTAAAAGGGTAAAAAGGTAAAAAAGCTCGCGCCTTGCCATTCAGTTGTTAAATCTTGCCAAAGCCTTGGTGGTTAGGAAAAATTGGTTTATATTTGCATATTCTAAAAACACTTCATGATATGGCAAGGAAATTATACCCAATAGGAATACAGACATTCGAGCGTATCCGCAAGGAGGATAAACTCTATGTGGACAAGACGGAGTATGTATATCGTATGACGCATACGAGCGGCACATATTTCTTCTTGAGTAGGCCGCGCCGCTTCGGCAAATCATTATTGGTTTCCACTTTCCATAGCTATTTCGAGGGAAGGAAAGATCTCTTCGAGGGTCTTGCCATTGAAAAATTAGAAAAGGAGTGGACGGAATATCCCGTACTGCACTTCGACATGAGCAAGGGAAAGCACATGGAGAAGGAACAGTTGAACAGGTATTTGATAGACATCCTCGAAAAACAAGAAATCAAGTTTGATTGTAGAAACAATAAACCAGATGTGAATGTTCGCTTGGATGATTTGATTTCGGCTGTTTACCAAAAAACAGGCAAGCAGGTGGTTGTGCTCATCGATGAGTATGACGCCCCCTTGCTCGATGTGGCGCATGAGGATGAGAAGCTCGATGCTTTACGTAATGTGATGCGCAACTTCTATTCGCCCTTGAAGGCTGCCGAGCCGATGCTGCGCTTCGTGTTCCTCACAGGTATTACCAAGTTCTCGCAGCTCAGCATCTTCAGTGAACTGAACAATATCACGAATGTGAGCATGGATGAGCCTTACGCTGGTATCTGCGGCATTACCAAGGAAGAACTCTTGACTCAGATGAGCGAGGACATAGATGAATTAGCTGGAAAACTGCAGTTGACACGGGAAGAGACCATCCAGGAACTGAAGAACCACTACGACGGCTATCACTTCACATGGCCTTCGCCAGATGTGTTCAATCCGTACAGTTTGCTCAACTGCTTTGCCAAGCAAAAGTTAGAAGCCTTTTGGTTTGGTTCGGGCACCCCCACTTATCTTATTAAAATGATGAGGAAGTATGACTGCCTGCCTGCTGACTTGGGAGATAACAAATGGGTGGACCAAAAGGACTTCGATGCCGCTACGGAGACGATGTCTACCATCATCCCCTTGCTCTACCAGAGTGGATACATGACCATCAAGGACTATGAGCCTATGAGCAAGCTCTACGAGTTGGCATTGCCCAACCGCGAGATAGCCGTGGGCTTGTATGGCTCGCTCTTGCCCCACTACTTAGGTCGCAACTCTGCCGACGGCAACACGACGATAGCGAGGATGTCGGTGATGATACGTCAGAACAACATGGAGGGTGCCTTGCAGTTGCTCGCCGATTTCCTTGAGTCTGTACCCTACTGCGACAACACCCACTACGAGGGGCACTGGCAGCAGACGCTCTATATCATCTTCGCCCTGCTCACTGACTATAACATCATCGTGGAGGAACGTACAGCGAGGGGCAGGATAGACATCTCATTAGAGACAAAGACCACCATCTATGTCATGGAACTGAAGTTCGGCAAGAGCGCAGAGGAGGCACTTGCCCAGATAGAAGCCAAGCACTACGCCGATGCCTTCAAGATGAAAAACAAGGAAATCGTGAAAGTAGGGCTGAACTTCGGGGTGAAGGACGAAGTAAACTGCTTAGAATGGAGCATTGAAAAGTAAAAAAGCCGTTTAAAGGTAAAAAGGTAAAAGGGTAAAAAGGTAAAAAAGGCT
>CAVCDC010000092.1:0-10440 GCA_963600865.1 Firmicutes bacterium CAG:103 | reverse complement strand
AACCCTAACATCAGTAGGTAGCCCGACACAAAGAAGAACAGCGCATTGCCATGCACTCCTAATGTTGCCAAGGAGGTGCTGACATCCTTGTATAGCGGCGTAAAATGCGAGTTGGTGATAAACAGTGCTGCCAAGAACTTCATGAAGTCGAGCGAATGTAGTCTATTACTTGCCATAACGCTTCATAATGTCAGTATACACCCTGTCATACAAGGCGATACGGTTTTTCCACATAAACTTCTTGGCACACTCTATCGCGCCTCTGCTCAACCTCTCCACCTCCTCGGGATGCGCCATCAGGCGGTCGATGGCCAACGCCATGTCGTCTATCACCTGGCGGTAAGAGTGGATGGGAATCTTGATGCCGCACTCCGGAGACACCACGCCCGCCATGCCACAATGGTCGAGCGTGAGCGTTGGTATTGCCTTCGAAAAGGCTTCCCACAGTACTGTGGTATTGCCTTCGCCGAGGGAGGATATTACATGTATGTGGGATTGCGCGAACACAAGTTGCACTTGTGTTCTGTCCACCCTGCCATGGAAGGTAATCCTGTCAAGGATGCCCAACTCCCGTGCCTGCTGCTCACATCTCCCTCGCAGCGAACCGTCGCCAAGCACGTCCAGATGCCAGTTGGCGTGTTCCACCTTACCCAAGGCAGAGATCAGGATGCCGAGCGCCTTGCGCTCGTCTATCCCTCCCACCCATATCAGGTTCAAGGTGTCCGTCATCCTGACAGGCTCAGTCCGTTCCATCTCCAAGATACCATTCTCGGGCAGATAGATGGAGTCACGGTGGTGAATCCTCTTCAACTGCCTCACCGTGTTTGGCGTAGCCGCAAACACCGCATCGGCACGCTTCAATGCCTTCCTCACACGAGGCATGCACCAGAGCATGCCGTTATGCACCACCCTTCTCGCCAAGGCGTTGACCTTCCCTTTTAGGCTCAACGCCGGGAACAGCGCTATGGGGCGGTTCTCCACCCCCTGGATGGGTCCCCACACATACGGCACATTTTTTATCTTCCAGCAGAATCCCGGCTCCTTGAAGCCAATCGGGTTCAAATAGTGAATCACGTCAACGTGCTCCTTGGCAACTATTTCCTTAGCCATGAGGTAAGCCCGGTAGTGCCAGCGCCGGTAGTTGAGGTTATACTTGATGTCATGCCAGAGTCCCTTGCCCCCGGCAGGAACATAGGGAATATTGACAAACTCCACATGCGGCATGGCGTGCGAAGAGAGATATTTCTCCATATCCTCCTTCCCCTTGCCATACAGCACTATCAAGTGATTCTGCCCCCCCATATTAGAAACATAGTTCCAACTCACGGAGGCCTCACTGCCCTTGTAAGGGGAGATGTCGTAGGTGATTAAAAGAATGGTGCGCATAATGTATATTTACGGATTATTTTTTCTTGTAATATTTGATAAAAGCCTCCTTTGGCGTTAAGTTGTTGAACATACTTATAATGGTGTTCCACTTTGCTCTCCTCTTTACTTTGTAAAATAGAGGTTGTTGCTTGTCGCTTTTCAACATATATAAGAGCATATATAGGAAACTACTGACAACTATGACGCATCTGGCTATGACATTCTTTATCAGACTATCTTCCGCATAGAAGAGCACAGAGCCTTTCATCCCTGCAGGCTCTGTGGCATCCATGATCTTCGACCAAGTTGTACCGCCTCCATAATGGATAATGCTTACATCAGCATCCACATAACATGCCATGCCTTTTCGGTTCAAAACCGTTGACACAGCAATATCTTCGGGGCAATAGAAATACTTCTCGTCAAAGAATCCTATATTTTTGAATACATCTGTCTTTACCAGGAAACAGGCACCAAGGATGTTGTATGTTTGGAACAAGCCTTTCTTATACGTATATTTCTTTTTGTCTACAATGTCTATATGGAATAGAGAGAGGCACCATGAAAGGAAAGTCGTCTTGGGACGGCCGCAACACTGAGGGCGACCATCAGGGAAAATGATATCTGGACTCAATATCGCTGTATTAGCAGGACATTTTCCGAAGCTGTCCACAAGCCTATCTATCACAGGCATCTTCATTTCCGTGTCATCATTTAACACGAAACAGTACTTACCTTTTGCCAGTCTCAGCGCAAGATTGTTGTTCTCGGAGAAGCCACGTATCTCGTTGCTCTCCACGAACTTCACCCACGGGAAATCTTTCTTGACTTTTTCCAAGTTCTCCTTTGTGAAGAGATAAGCCACAACAAAGCACTCATACGATACCGTGGTGTACTTCTTGATGCTCTCCAAACAAGGATAAAGATTTTTCAGATTGTTCATGCAAACAATCACTATCGAAACATCTATCATATTTTTTCAAAGATACATTTTAATTGGTTGTATAATTCACCTTCTCTGCAATTCAGAGGATTTAAAAGTTACAATCATTTCTATCTAACCATAGACCTCGTTTCTGAGGGCATGCAAAATTACCAGCGAAAATAATCCCTTCATCTTCTGACGAGAAATCGGTCTTGACTACGCTGTTTGTTGACACGATGGACTTGTTTGGAAGTGCGCTTCCCGGCAAGAATACACAATTGGTAGTAATCCAACAATTATCACCTATATGTATAGGCTTCGTGCGTTTCCCAACTTTTACATTGTCAACGATTCTCTTCAAACAATGTTGAGAAGTATCCATAAAAAGATTATTCCAACCGACAAGGCAGTTTTTCCCAAAAGAGATGTGCTCCCAACATACGATATTCAAGCCTTTTGTCGCTGAGAAATAAGAGCCGAAAACCAAATTTCCACCAACGGTAAAAGCTGATTGGCTGCCAATGATACATTTGTCAGTGAACTCAACAACAGCATTGTTACCTATGTCTATGCTTATGGAGTTACCCTTATGGAATAGAGGTATTTGATCATAACCCAATTGAACCATTCCGAAACGGACTTTGCCATGCAAGATAACCTTGCCCGTTAAAGGCCCAAACGATGCTCCAAACAGCAAGACTGGCATCTTCACCGCTTCGCTAAACTGGAAGAAGTGGAAATTAAAATAGATTGACTTTAACCAGTTGACGCGGAGCAACTTGATTACCCCCCCCGAATTCTATTTATGTTCATAACTTCTTATTTATTTTCTTTTTGTATTGTCATATTCGTTTTGATATGTTTGGCTCATCTTGATGAACACGATGAGAACAAAATAGTAAAAATGGAATTTCAATCCAGGCACAGAGGTCAGCGAAAAGACGACCCAATAGGCAAGGGAGACGAAAAACAGCGGTTGGCTGTGATAGTGCTTCGGCAACTTGACGATCGAGAAATAGGCAAGAATGATGTTGACAGCCGTTCCGAGCAAGCCAAACACCGTGAGAGTCCTGAACCAGATACTCTCCATACCCAACAGTGCCGCCACAAGGCGTGTGTGCATCACATTCATAAACTTATAGCCGAGACCCACAATGGGCGACATCTTCATGACCTCTATGGATGCCGCCAACTGGTCGAAGCGCATCTCCGGATTACTTCCCTGCACCTTCTCCTGCGCCTTGCTGTCGAAAATAGAAAGTATGTTGTTGGCATAATCGGAGAAGAATGGCGCCACCAAAAGGATGACACACGCCATAAGAGCCATTCGAAGATAGAAACGACGGTCCTTGAGATTGACGACCGACAGGATAGACACGAAGAAGAACACGAGCGCGCCACGGTTGTTGGAGAAGAACAGACACGGCACACTCAGCAAGGCAGCCAACAGCATGAGCGTCTTCGTGCCGCTCGGCACCTTAACCCTGTATACCCACAACATGGCAAAAGTGAACGACACATACATGCTCCATTGGCAACCGCCACCGATGGCATGCTCAAAGAACGACTGCACACGGTAGCCGCGATATTCATCATCAGGGCACAGGAAGTCCATCTGTCGACTTACGTCCGTATTGAGCGTCTGCTCGTAAAGAACAATCGGGTTGGTCTGCGTTATCTTCTCGAAGAAGCCATAGGCACATGCTAACACGAAGATGACGGCAAAGCCTTTGAGCAGATAAGGAATATCCCTGCGGTCTATCACCTTCCACATCATCCATACAAAACCATATTCACAAATTACCTCGGCGATGTATTGCGAGATGGCCGCACTGAAGCCTACATAGGCAAAGACCGTGGAAAGGAAATAGGAAACAGCTATCAGCAGAAAGGGTGTCTTGTAGGGGAACGGTACCCTCTCTAAATAGGGCCTCCGCCTGTTATGGTAATACAGGCAGAAGAACGCCAACGTCATGAACGTTTCGAGCGTGAGCAATGGTATGCCCGGCACGGAGATGAGGGTGATGTTGGTGACAAGCACCATCTTGTAAAAGACGAAGAGGTAAAACCCCTTCTTGAAATTGACACACCCTGCAAAGAGTATCAGTAGACCAATCAGCGCGAACAACATAAGCCATAAGTTTTAGGTTGTTCGACACGACGGAGATACTCGCGATAGAGACGGAGAAGAAGGATGCTAATTACCCCCCCCGAAATCAGCCATGATTCGTATGGCACTTCTGTATGGTAAAAGTTCATAATGGCAAGTTGTGCGGAAAAGGCAAGTCCTGTCACCACTTTCCTCACGAAGAAGATGATGACGACAAGATAGACGATGTTTTTATATTTGAAATTGACGGTTCGGAGCATGTTGGGGAACACAGCAATGGAGACAATGGTGAAGTAGAGCAGCAAACGCCCCCACATCAGGTTGTCAACCATCAGGTTGGTCAGCACCATGCCCACAAACACATACTTATACTGCCAATTGTTGATTTCCTCTTTGCTCTTGAGCCAAGCAAGATAAATGAGAATGAGCGAATAAGGCAACAGGAAGAAGTTGAAGATACCTACGCTCTCATTATGTCCAAATGTCATTTCATTAGTATACCCCTGGTACTTCTCCATGGAAGAATCGCCCAAGTTAATCATCGTAAGCAGGGACGACAACTGGAACACCCCCAAGGCGCCGAGCACGTAGGTAACGCCAATGGCAATCGTCACCACCCACTTGTTCAACTTCAGGAAAGGCAGCATGAGCATCACGGGAATCACAACGGCACAGGAGCCATGGATGGAAACCGCAGCGAGAACAAAAGCCCAAGCTATATACTTCTGCTTCTTCGTGGTCTTCTCTTCGAAATAGAGGGTAAGGCCCACGAGATAGAAGGACATCGCCGCTGCCTGGCGGATGGCATGGATATACGCCAACATAAAAACAAAGATCGTTCCAGCCGTACAGAAGAAAAAGATGGAGTCGACCCTGTACTTCGAGTTCTTGTTGATGAAATAGTACAGTCCTGCCAATGTCACCACGGCGATGAAGATAATGAAATAGACATTGGAACTACCAAAGTTATGGAAGAAACGAAGGAGCGTTTCAAACCCTATGTCGGTCGGTTCCCCAGTATAATAAAAGCGAGGGTCGTTCCAACACTTCACATAATTCTCCGTGTCAGAACCCACATTCTTGTTTCGTAAAGCAAATAGCAGGAACACGAAAAATGACGAGAGTCCAAACGACTTCGGCAAGTTACGACCTTTGTCCCACCACATCAACAAGATGACGGCTGTGAACAAAACGATGTAAGGAGTCATGTTTTTTTATTTAGTTAAATCTACCTGTTAAAAATCTGAGATATTTCAAATTGAGCAAACCTATCAGACCCAACAACAGCAACAGAGTCAGTACCAACTGCGCCACAGAGAACCACACCCCTGTAGTAGCGGCTTCACCCCACCATCTCGCCGCTGTATTCTGACAAGCGGCCAAGACGGAAATATGCAGTGTATATACCACCAATGATGATTTACCAAAATATTCCAACAAGCCATTCTTTCCGATACGCTCTGAAAGCCAAAGTATCAGCAAAGTGCCTGTCACAGCCAAAGGCAGATAGAGCCAAGAGTTGGAAAGGAGAACATGGATATTGGCGGTGATAAACGGATGAGGAAGACCTGCGCATTGAAGTGCAACGATTGCCAAGACATAAACAATAGCGGCAATGGGGTAATAGTGGTTGACAGGATAGGTCTTGAACAGCTGTCCGATGAACAAGAATACCATCAAGGTCAAGGCGTGCTCAAAATACCAAATGTCAGGAACGGCATTCTCGTGAAGAATGCATCCAATGATGTACATCACCAACACATAAGCGGCAGTATGCCATATGGCGGTTTTCTTGTCGGCGACATGGAATCGGTGCAACAGCGACAGCCATGCTCCGTAAAGCACTTTGGAGAGGAACAATGCAGGAAGGAACCAAAACGCCCCCCCGAAATTGCGAAGGTCCGGAAACCTATCTTGCAGTATTCTATGGGGGTGGTGCATCCCTTCCCCAACAGAGAAATCCAGACAGACACCGCTCCCAAGCAGAAAGCAGGAAGCATGATGGTCGTGACTTGTCTACCAAAAAACTTCCCGAAGGACAACTTTTGGAAATTGGTGCAATAACCCGTAATGACAAAGAACGCCGGCATGAAGAAGGCATTGAAGTAGTCGCTTGAACAAGCCAAGGCAGCAAGAAACGGATTGCTAATACCGTACTCTGCAGCCAACTGCGGCTGATGGTGGATAACCACCAAGAGAATCAGTGTCCCCTTAGCAACGTCTATGTAATGAAAACGGTCTTTCATATTTGTTTGATGATTCTATTGTATACGCTGTCGCTCTTGGATGCCAACACCACATTGCGACGGTTCAACTTGAAGATATGGGTGTCACTCCACTCGTTCTCAAACTGTCCCGTATAGGTGTCGTTTATCCCACAAGAGAAGATATGCTGGTTGGTATAGGGATTGTTGTCGACGATGCGCTTGAACGAGGGGTTCTTCTGGTACAGCAACTCAAAGGTGTAGTCTATGAAGAAATAGTCGATCATAGTGCGGTTTTTTCCCAAAAAAGCGTACATCACGTCTTTGAAGCATTTCATGGCAAGACTGCCAGGAAGGGAAGACATATAGAAACTCGTCCAGCGATAACCGCTTATCGTCCCCTCGGAGAGCGGATGTACCTTCACCGTGCCAAACACACTGTTCATCCAGGTGTTGTCGATAGGTGCATTGACGAAGCACGTGGCATCAATCCATGTGCCACCATACTTGTATAGGAGGGCGACACGTATCAAGTCGCTCAGGTGAGTAATGCTGATATAACCATCACGAACCTTCTTCATGATATACTCTGGCATCTCGACATATTCGTCAATGTTCTGTTGCGTCAACAGTATAACCCTACGACCATTGGCATTGCTGCAAACACTATGGTAGCACTGCCTGATAAGTTCGGGCATGGACGCTTCTCCCTGATACCAGAAAATCCATATTGGAAGGTCGTTGATGTGCCCCCCATATTTGTTTCAGACAACTCAACGAGCGGCACGAGGTTGCCATAATGCCTGTCGAGATAGTCGATGATGAAACGATGCTTGTGCAAGGCATAATGCAAGTTTGCCTTGTGCAGGAACACCAATGATGTACACCAAAGCCAGATGTAGTGACAAACGATACCGAAGGGCAGTTTGCCCAATCTTCTCAGTATGTCATCACGCAAGAACAATAGATATTTTTTCATTTCTTCTGTATTTTGTCGTTATTCTATTTTGGACAGTATGCGCGCAGGGCAACCAGCCGCCACGGAATAGGCAGGGACATCATGAGTAACAACGGCGTTGGCACCGATGACAGCGCCGTCGCCTATGGTAACGCCCGAGAGGATGGCGGCCTTTTCGCCTATCCACACGTTGTCGCCTATATGTATGGCACCCTTGCAGACAAGTGGTCTGTCGTCTGGCTTCATCATCATGTGCTCCTTGTTGTGGCAGTCCCCATGCCCGTTGTCGGAAATGAGGACGCTCTTGCCTGTACGCAACCCTTTACCGATAAATATTCCTTTGGCTGCCGTGATATGGCAGTCTGGTCCGAACACGCATCCATCTCCTATGGATATAAGTGTCTTGTCCGTGCTCTTTCCACGACTATGAGCTGTCAGGGCAAAATCACCCCCCCCGAATATCACATGGTCACCTACCTCTATCATGTTTTCTCCAACGATAAACATGCCGAAGCCCATCTTGCTATGTGCCCCAAACCGTTTGAAACGTTTGTTGCGATAGCCGGTGTAAGACCATTCCAACAGATGCACTGCCTTGCTGTATATACGATAAGGGAACAACAGGGCAAGGATTCTGCCTATGAAGAATAAGAGTTTTCTCATATCTAATAATATCACTTACTTTTATTATCCAAAACCTTCTTATAAAAAGACAACAAACTACTCAAGTTCACTTCATTGGTATATAATTTGTTCACTGTGTCAAATGCCCTATTAAGCATTTCTGAATAGTGAGACAATCCATTGCGTTCTATTGACAGCAAATGGTTTGTCAACTCTTCCTGGGTCAAGAAGCGCAATCCGATTTCATCACCCTGAAGACATAAGCCATTGTCAAATTGCTCTTTTGTTCCTCCTGTATTCCTGCCTACAACCAAACAGTTGTTATACATAGCCTCAGCTGTTATAAACCCAAAGCCTTCACACCTGCTTGGTACTATCAATGCAGTTGCATGCGACATCAATGAATAGACATCACTTCTAAAACCTAAAAAATCCACCTTCTTATCAATGCCCGCTTCATGTATCATAGAAAGGCATTTTGCTTTATAATTTTGAGGACCACCCTCACCTGCAACTAATAATTTGTAGGTTCCGCCACGCTTGACATATTCAATATATGCCTCCAACAAGAAGTCCAATCCTTTAGCTTCTTTCAAAGAACCCGTAAAAAGGAAATAAGACTCTTTTGCACAAGAGTTAACAACTTTCTTCTCTGGAAAGACACCATCATAGATTACAGTATCCTTATCCGTATTCATTGAGAAATGATTGAATATGTCTTTCGTGATAGATATCAAGTGGTTGTTGGGATGATGCAGCTTTCTTATGAATGCCTTCATGCTTGGAAAGGGGTGCATATTGAAATCCTTATCTTGATATTCTCTAATGTGCCAAACATGGGGTATGTGGTTAGCAATACCAACAAAATGCCCGTAATCTTCTGGCCCCACATTCGTATGGATTAAGTCTGGTTTCACTTCCTTCACCAACTTATTGAGATTCTTTATTCCTCTCTTCCTCTTATATAACATTCTTGCCAAGCGTGGCAAGAACTCCACCTTTTGCCTAAATGTTTCAAAGCCGGGATAAGTAGTAAAGTCATACTTTGGCAACAGTCGGCATTCGATACCAGCCTCAGTCAATTTAGACCACAACATTCCCCTGGTAGGAAATGCCACAACGATTTTTTCCGTTTGTGACACACCCTTCAACAGATTTAATAAAGCCCAAGATCCCCCATACATTTCTTTAGGAGAATCAAAGCTTGTAATAAATAGTATTTTCATCTTTTAATTTTATCTACAACCTTACAAATTATGTAATTACGTTCTCTTCGTGAACATCCTAAGAATAAGGAACAAAGGGAAACAGAAAATAAAGAAACAACAGTAATTATGATCAAATTGCTTTTCATCAAGTAAAAAAGCAAGAAAGGAATCACCGGAGCTACAAGTAAAACTTTTATGACAGGAGATAGTACTTGCCGTATATATGCAGAAACTTTTAATTCAATCATAGGCAGCACTATATTTAGTCGAATCATTTGTGTTATCATCTCTATAATAATATGAACATAAAAAACAAACACAGGAGCGACCTTGAAATATTTAAGCATAAACCATGCTACGGGAACAATTGAAAGTAAAAAGATTGCTTCAATGATTTGGAATTTTTTTATTTTACCTGTAGCATGAACAGACACAAATATGGGATTTGAAAGTCCTTGTAATATGCTTAAGATAAGAATACATCGCACAAAGGGAACGGTATACCGAGGATAATCAACAAGCCATATTTTAAGAACCGTTTCCGCTTCTATGAAAAGTGGGATACAAAGGAACAATAATAAAAAAACCGAAAACTTTGAACTTGCAATCAAAAGTTCATGCATTCTGTTTAAGTCATTCCTTGCATAACTTTTGGTAAGCTGCGGATTCAACGCCATTTGGAAATTGACGCAAAAATTGTTCGCCACATTTTGAACTTGCACTGCAATGCCTCTTGCTGCATTTACAACAGGGCCAAAGAATAGATTCAAAAGAATATTCAAACCTTGGGTATAACCAAAAACCGATACTGCTCCTGTAATAGTCCATCCAGTATAACAAAATATCTCCCGGAAGAAAGCTTTATCGTAAGCTATATGTGCATGAGTTTCCTCAAAATTGTTTATACAATAAATATAATAGATTATAAAATCAAATAGTTGTATACATGCCATCAATGCACTATAAACGATTAATTTATCATATGAAACCACTAGTGTCTCTTAATATATGTTAATCGAATTTGAAGT
Source organism: Firmicutes bacterium CAG:103 (assembly GCA_963600865.1). GTDB lineage: Bacteria > Bacteroidota > Bacteroidia > Bacteroidales > Bacteroidaceae > Prevotella. The sequence goes on along the minus strand of CAVCDC010000092.1, from coordinate 15 downwards.
CAAAACAGAGTTGTC
>CAVCDC010000091.1:0-11001 GCA_963600865.1 Firmicutes bacterium CAG:103 | reverse complement strand
GCATTGAGGACCATGTGATTCATGTCTTGCCGCTCTGGAAGATGTTGTTGAAAGGAATATAAGCAAGAGGCAAGCTCTCTATAGGAATGCATGATTCAGGCTTAATAATGCTTAAAAGCCTTGCGAGAAAAGCCGGAAATCTTGCTTCATGTGCGGAAAATGTGTATTTTTGCACAAAATAGGTATCAAAATACACAAGACAAGCATGGCAAGAAGTTTTTGCAAGACATGGTGGGGTAATGCCTGGCTGCAGGCACTGGCTCACATAGACTATTCCAACCGCATACCGCGTGGTGCACGCTATGCACGCAACGGGTCGGTGAAAAGTGTGCAGATAGACGACAACAAGATAACGGCAAAGGTACAGGGAAGCAGGGTAAGGCCCTACACCGTGACCATGAGCGTAGGAAAGTTTACCAAGGAGGAGACAGACCGGCTGATGGACGGCATCCTTGCCAACGCTGCCGTCATACCGCAGTTGCTGAACATGAACCTCTCTCCTGCCGTGCTCGACATCGCCAAGGATGCACGACTGAAGGTGTTCCCACTGTCGTGGAAAGACATCGACATGTACTGCGACTGCCCCGACTGGGCGGTGCCCTGCAAGCATATCGCTGCCGTGGTCTACATGATAGGACAGGAGATAGACAACAACCCGTTCCTTGTGTTCAAGCTCCACGGAGTAGACATCCTCGAAGAACTGAAGAAACGCGGTGTCGGCATCGACAAGAAAAGGAACGTGACCATCGCCTCATGGCAAGACTCCATGAGCCTCGCCATGCCATCACTGTGCGCAGGAAAAGAGATACCGCAGCTGCGCCCCATGCTCGACTTCACCAAGATAACGGAGATGGGCAACGCCTTGTTGCAACTGTTGCCCGAGGAGCCTCCCTTCTATACCGACGGCAACTTCCGCAAACTATATATAGACAATGTGGCAAGGGCAAGGCGACAGGCCGAGCGGTTGCTCACCAAAAAGACTACTGTCTCAGAGGCATTCAAACGGTTGGAGACGAAGAAGGAAAAGCCTCTCCCCTCTTCCACCGACCTGAAGATAACGATGAGCGACGGACTGAAGATGGAGGCTTCACGCCTTTCCGGCAAGTCGAAGACTGACATGCCCACGCTGATGGCGGCACTCGACAACATCGCCGCAGAGGACTTGTGCGACTGCTCTGACTCTGTCTACGCCCTGCGCACGACGTATGTCCTGGCTCTCCACCTCATGATGAGGGGCAATGTGATGCCGACTATCGTACAGAACAACAACAAGACATACAGCGTATGGTGGACTCCAGCCTCAGCCGATGAGCAGACAGGGCTGTTGCTGAAGCAGGCCGACGCACTGTTCCCAGCAGAGAGCATACAGATAGAGGTGGGCAAGAAGGACATCAAGGCGACACTTCGCCCGGCATGGATGATGACCTCTTGTTTCCTTACCCAACTGATACACGGCACCTCACAACCGCCCACATCGGTCAACAAACCTTACCGCATGTTCTTCCACGGCGAGGCATGCTCCTTTACCGGGGTAGGCGAACAGGCTGTACCGTTAGGCATCAAGAGTTGGACAGACCACCTCACGGTGCTGAACATGAGATGGAGACCCGTGCTGATGGTGCGTGACGAGGACAAGGAGGCAAGGGAATTTCTCTTGGAGATGGCCGTGGAAGACACGGACATGAAGATTCCTCAGAGCGTATCTTTGGCAGACATCTTCACTCTAAAAGAGTATGCCGTGGAGAGGTTTAACATCCTCAAAGACCTGTCGCTGCTCTCTTCCCTCGTAAGCGGACTGGACCAGTACTTGGCGCATGAGGCAAAGCTGTCCATGAGCCTCGACAACAGGGAGTTTACCACCTTCCTCTTTGAAGTGATGCCCGCCATGAGGCTGTTGGGCATCAAACTCCTCCTGCCCAAGTCGCTGCAAACCATACTGCGACCACGGCCAAGCGTCAAACTCTCTGCCAAGACAAACGACAGCAAGGGATTCCTGCGTATGGACCAACTGCTGCAGTTTGACTGGCGAGTGGCAGTAGGCGACAACCTCGTGGATGCCACCGAATTCGAACAACTCGTGGGACATGCCGAGGGACTGATACGCTTCAAGCAACAGTTTATCTACGTAAGCGCCGAAGACCTGAAGAAACTGGAGAAGACACTCGCCTCACAACGCGAGATGACTCCCGCAAGAATGTTGCAAGTGGCATTGTCGGGTGAATACAAAGGGGCAAAGGTGGAACTGACTCCTGAGGTGAAGGCACTGATAGAACAATGGACCACCCTGAAGGAGGTGCCTGTGCCAGAAGGCATCCACGCCCAACTACGTCCCTACCAGGAGAGGGGATTTGCCTGGATGTACCACAACACGCGATTGGGATTCGGGAGCATCCTCGCCGACGACATGGGATTGGGAAAGACCCTGCAGGTCATCACACTGCTACAGAAGTTCAAGGATGACGGATGCCTGGACAAGAAACACGCCCTCATCGTGGCACCCACAGGACTCCTCGCCAACTGGCAGGCAGAACTGCAACGCTTTGCACCGGCTCTCTCCGTATGTCTCTACCACGGCTCAGCACGCAGCATCAAGGACTTCAAGCAGGACATTCTCCTCACCTCATACGGATTGGCACGCACCGACGTGGAGATACTCAAGAAACAGAAGTGGCAGACAGTCATCATAGACGAAGCACAGAACATCAAGAACAACGATGCGGCTCAGAGCAAGGCTGTAAGAGCCATCAAGGCCGATGTGCACATAGCCATGAGCGGTACACCAGTAGAAAACCGCCTCTCGGAATACTGGAGCATCATGGACTTTGCCAACAAGGGATACTTGGGAACAGCCAAGGCATTCAACGACGAATACGCCAAACCCATACAAAACTATGGTGACATGGCTTGCGCAGAAAGGTTCCGCAGAATCACATCGCCCATGATGATGCGCCGTCTGAAGACAGACAAGACCATCATCAACGACCTGCCCGACAAGATAGAACAGGACGAGTTTGCCATGCTCACGCCACAACAGGCTGCCCTCTACCAAAAGGTGGTGGACGAGAGCATGAAGGTCATCATGGACAAGGACGAAGGAGACAGCAAGCAACTCTTCGAGCGACAAGGCCTCATCCTGCAGATGATGTTGGCACTGAAACAGATATGCAACCATCCTACGCAGTACCTGAAGGACGGGAAGTTGGTGGCATCGCTGTCGGGAAAGACCGAGATGCTGCTCGACTTGGTGGATGCTATCAGGGAGAGTGGCGAGAAAGCCATCATCTTCACCCAGTTCAAGGAGATGGGCGACATGCTGCAGCAGTTCATCGCTGAGCACACTGGCGTGGAACCCATGTTCCTACACGGCGGATGCAGCATCAAACAGCGCAAGGAGATGGTGGACAGATTCCAGAACAACCGTGCCGACCGCATCTTCATCCTCTCGCTCAAGGCAGCGGGAACAGGTCTCAACCTGACGGCAGCCACACACGTGGTGCACTACGACCTGTGGTGGAACCCTGCCGTGGAGGCACAGGCCACCGACCGTGCCTATCGCATCGGACAGAAGAAGAACGTCATGGTGCACCGCTTCATCACCAAGAACACCTTTGAGGAGCGCATCAACGACATGATCATCCAGAAACGTGCCTTGGCAGAGATGACTGTCTCGACCGGCGAAAACTGGATAGGAAAGTTGAGCAACAGAGAACTGAAGGAGATATTCGGATAAGGAAGGCCTACCCTTTCCTCAGCGCCCTCATGGCATTGAGGACGGCGAGGACGGTGACACCCACGTCGGCGAAGACAGCCATCCACATCGTGCCGAGACCGATGGTGGCAAGCAGGAGGACTGCCACCTTCACACCGATGGCGAAGACTACGTTCTCGTGGGCTATGCGGATGGTGCGGCGCGCTATCATCATGGCGAGAGGCACCTTACGGGGGTCGTCGTCCATCAGCACCACGTCGGCAGCCTCGATGGCGGCATCACTTCCCAAGGCTCCCATGGCGATACCTACGTCGGCACGTTTCAGGACTGGTGCGTCGTTGATGCCGTCACCCACATATGCCAACGCCTTGCCTTGCGGTTTCTCACCAAGCAGACGCTCCACATGAGTCAGTTTGTCGGCAGGCAGCAGTTCGGCATAACACTCGTCGATACCCACTTCTGCGGTTATCTTCCTGCCCGTCTCCTCATGGTCGCCCGTCAGCATCACGGTCTTCTCCACTCCCAATTTCCTAAGCAGAGAGACAGCCTCAGCACTACCTTCCTTGACACCATCGTTCACCACCACGGGAGCACCCTCGTCGGCCTGTACGAGAACCTCACCGTGGGTAAGCGTACCCGTCTTGTCAAACACGACCGTTCCCACACGGGCAAGCGCATCCATGTAGTTGCTGCCCTTGATGAGGATACCGTTGCGAGAGGCACCGCCAATGCCACCAAAGAAGGTAAGCGGCACACTGATGACCAAGGCACAAGGACAGGAAACCACCAAGAATATCAACGCCCTGTTGAGCCACAAGGGGAAGTTGCCCACAAAGACAGGGGGCACTATCGCCAACGCCAATGCCGCAAAGACGACGACAGGCGTATAGACACGGGCAAAACGGGTGATGAACGACTCGCTCCTCGACTTGTTCTCGTCGGCACTCTCCACCAAGGCAATCACCTTGGAGGCAGTGCTCTCGCCAAAGCTCTTGGTGGTGCGCACCTTGACTTCCCCCTTCAGATTGATGCAACCAGAATAAATCTCGTCACCTGCCTTGACACTGCGAGGCACACTCTCGCCCGTGAGAGCCACGGTATCAAGAAGCGCTGTCCCCTCGGTAACAATGCCGTCAAGGGGTATCTTCTCTCCCCTTTTCACAAGGATGGTCTCGCCTATCTCCACGGTGTCGGGAGCCACCACCTCCGTCTTTCCGTCACGCTCCACACGGGCTGTGTCGGGACGGATGTCCATGAGGTGGGAGATACTCTCATGGCTCTTCCCCTCGGCATATCCCTCGAAGAGTTCGCCTATCTGGAAGAAGAGCATCACGAATACCGCCTCGGTAAACTCGGTGTCTGTGCCTGGAAAGAAGCCGATGCAGAGGGCACCGATGGTGGCTATCGCCATAAGGAAGTTCTCGTTGAACATATCGCCGTGGCAGATGCCTTCCCATGCCTCCGCTAACGTCTCGTGGCCTACCAATAAATAAGGTATGAGATAGACTATGAGCAACTGCCAGGTGGGCAAGTCGCAGTGTTTCTCCACGACGACGGCACCTATCAACAGCACCACCGCCAAGAAAATCTTGACAATCTTTGATTTCAGACTCCCTTCCTCGTGCTCATGATGATGTCCACAACCGCAGCTATGTTCATGATGATGTCCGCAACCGCAACCGCAGCTATGTTCGTGTTGATGTCTTTTCTCTTCCATAATACTTGCCTATGAATTCGTTTTTTCTATTCGGCTGCAAAGTTACGGAGAAAGAAATGCAACGCGGTTGCAAAAAGCACTAACGAGAGAGGGAACTATCCTTTCTTCTTCATGATGACAAGGAGCACACCGGCAAGTATAAGGAGGATGCCAAAGGCGAGGCGGAGCGAAAAGGACTCGCCATAGACCAGTACACCGATGCAGACAGCCGTGACGGGTTCCAAGGCACCCATGATGGCCGACGGCGTGGCACCTATCAGTTTGATGGAGACGGTCATGAAGAACAACGAGAGCACCGTGGGGAGCAGCGCCAACTGTATGCCGCAAGCCCACTGCAACGGGGTGCGCAGGAGCTGGAACTCCTCGCCCGACACCCATGCGAAGACCACAATGGCGAGCAGACAGAACACCAAGACCCAGAAGGTAAACTTGATGCCCGTCATCTCCACATGCCACTGTCCAGCCGAAATGATGTAAAGAGAATAGAGCAACGAGGACACCATCACCAACGTAAAGCCCGCCGTACTGAGCTTCACCGTGCCGTCGCCATGGTAGAGCATCGCCACACCAGCCACGGCAAGGACGATGGCAAGCGTCGTGGTCCAGGTCACTCGCTCGTGGAAGAAGACGGTCATCAGGACTGCCGTCATGATGGGATAGACAAAGAGAAGGGTGCTGGCAATGCCTGCCTCCATGTGGTGGAAGCTGAGGTAGAGCGTGGTGCTCGACAGGGCAAAGAAGGCCCCGAGGAAGGCAAAGCGTATAGCATGTCCCCACTTGATGCTGAACTTCTCGCCGCGTACCATCATGACAACGGCGAACATCAGTACGGCAAGGGCATAGCGATAGATGAGCACACTGCACGAATTGTAACCGTCGGCATAGAGCCGCAGCGTACCCAACGGATTGGTACCATAACACACTGCCGCGATAATGCCGGCGGCAAACCCTCTTACTTTCTCACTACTTGCTTTCATTCTATTTCTTTCTGTTCTTTTATTAATGTAATATCTCCTCTCAAGACTGCTTTTCGGGGCACTTTGAGTCTTTCGCCGTGCAAAATTACACCAAAGGGATGAGAAAAGGAAAGACTTTCTTGTTTTTGTGTAAAAAAAGGCATAACTTTGTAACGCCTTACATCGGGCGTGTATTCCTACACGAAACACAACAACAAAAAACATATAACAAAACTAAAACAACACAGACAATGGAACAAATCAAGAACGACCAGCTCACACTGGAGATTTCTCCCATGGGAGCAGAACTGCAGAGCATCAAGGATGCCAATGGTAACGAATACCTCTGGGACGGCGACGAGAAATACTGGAACCGCCACTCACCCATCCTCTTCCCTATCGTCTGCGGACTGTGGAAGAACACTTACCGCATCGACGGCAAGGAATACACCCTGCCACGCCACGGCTTCGCACGCGACACTGAGTTCAAACTCGTGGGCAAGACAGCCGACCGCCTCACCTTTGCACTCTGCGACAGTGAGGAGACGCTGAAGAGCTATCCCTACCACTTCAACCTCGCCATCTCTTACCGTCTGGAAGTCAACGAGGTACACGTCATCTGGCACGTGGAGAACACCGACGACAAGGAGATCATGTTTCAGATAGGCGGTCACCCCGCATTCATGGTTCCCGGTTGCAAGAAGGGAGAGCCAATGAAGGCTACACTGAAGTTGGACAACGAAGCCCCCGTGCGCCTCTTCGGCAATGTGGGCGGTTGCATAGACAAACTTGCCAAGGAGACCGTGGAGACCGACAACGGCGTCTGGGAAGTATGCGAGGAGACCTTTGCCGACGATGCCGTCATCTTCGACAAGAGTCAGGTGAAAGAGGTGAGCATCCTGGGAGAGAACGGCGAGCCACACGTCACCTTGGAGTTCAAGACCCCTGCTGTCGGCATCTGGAACCCAACGGGAAAGCATGCCCCCTTCATCTGCATCGAACCGTGGTATGGTATACACGACTGGGCTGAGTACGACGGTGAGTTCAAGGACAAATACCTGATGAACCGTTTGCAGCCGGGTGCCAGCTTCATGAGTGAATACATCATCAGAATAGAGAAGTAATATCAGTTAGAGGAAAGTTAAGGGAAGTAAGAAGTGAAAAACTATTGTCTTAACTCCTTTAACTTCTTAACTCCTTTCACTTCTAAAACACAGAAAAAAACAATGAATGAAGAAATGAACCTCCCCGAGAACGCCTTCCGCGAACTGAAGGACGGGGAGGAATACCAACCCCTCATGTCGCCGGAGAAGAGTTACCCTGAGGTAAACCTCTGGTCGGTGACGTGGGGCATCGTGATGGCAGTCATCTTCTCGGCAGCAGCAGCCTACCTCGGACTGAAGGTGGGACAGGTGTTCGAGGCTGCCATCCCTATAGCCATCATCGCCGTAGGCGTGAGCACTGCCACGAAACGCCATAAGGCATTGGGCGAGAATGTCATCATACAGAGCATCGGTGCCTGCTCGGGAGCCGTAGTGGCTGGAGCCATCTTCACACTGCCCGCCATCTACATCCTCCAGGCGAAGTATCCGGAGATGACCACCTCCTTCCTGAAGATATTCATGGCATCGGCATTGGGTGGCGTATTGGGCATCCTGTTCCTGATACCCTTCCGCAAGTATTTCGTGAGCGACATGCACGGCAAGTATCCCTTCCCCGAAGCAACAGCCACCACACAGGTGTTGGTGAGCGGTGCCAAGGGAGGTGACCAAGCCAAGCCGCTGCTCATAGCCGGACTGGTAGGCGGTATCTACGACTTCATCGTGGCAAGCCTGGGATGGTGGAACGAGAACTTCACCTCGCGCGTGGTAAGCCTCGGATGCGACCTCGCCGACAAAGCGAAACTCGTCTTCAAGGTGAACACGGGCGCTGCCGTGCTCGGACTTGGTTACATCATCGGACTGAAGTATGCCTTCTATACCTGTCTCGGTTCCTTCGTGGTGTGGTGGCTCATCGTACCGGGCATGAGCGTGGCTTTCCACGATACTGTGCTCAACGCATGGGACCCAAGCATCGTGAAGGCAGTGGGTGCAATGAGCCCCGAGGAAATATTCAGGGCGTACGGACGTAGCATAGGCATCGGCGGCATCGCCATGGCTGGCATCATAGGCATCATCAAGAGCTGGGGCATCATCAAGGGAGCCGTAGGACTTGCCTCCAAGGAACTGAAAGGCAAGAGCGAGGTGGACGAGAACGTGAAGCGTACACAACGCGACATCTCCTTCAAGATTATCGCCATCGGGTCGCTCGTCACCATCCTCGTCACATTCCTCTTCTTCTGGTTTGGCGTGATGGAAGGCAACCTCCTGTATGCGGTCATCGCCATCCTGCTCGTCGCTATCATCGCCTTCCTCTTCACCACCGTGGCAGCCAATGCCATCGCCATCGTGGGAAGCAACCCCGTCTCGGGCATGACGCTGATGACACTCATCTTCGCCTCTGTCGTGATGGTGAGCGTGGGACTGAATGGTTCGGGCGGTATGCTCGCAGCCCTGATCATGGGCGGTGTGGTATGTACGGCTCTCTCTGTGGCGGGTTCGTTTATCACCGACCTGAAGATTGGTTACTGGCTCGGCACTACTCCCAAGAAGCAGGAGGGATGGAAGTTCCTCGGCACCTTGGTGAGCGCTGCCACGGTAGGCGGTGTCATGATGCTCCTGAACGAGACTTACGGTTTCGCTTCCGGTTCGCTTGCCGCTCCACAGGCCAACGCCATGGCTGCTGTCATCGACCCACTAATGAGCGGTGTGGGCGCTCCCTGGGTACTCTATGCCATCGGTGCCGTCATCGCCATCGTGCTTACCTACTTCAAGATACCGGCATTGGCGTTTGCCTTGGGTATGTTCATCCCATTGGAACTGAACGTCCCGCTGCTCGTGGGCGGTGCCATCAACTGGTATGTCACCTCACGCTCGAAGGACGAGAAGGTGAACAACGAGCGCGGAGAGAAGGGAACCCTGATAGCCAGCGGCTTCATTGCCGGCGGAGCACTGATGGGCGTGGTAAGCGCACTGCTTAAGTTTGGCGGCATAGAGGTAAGCATCGCCGACAGCTGGTGGGTAAGCCCCATGTCGGAGGTTTGCTCGCTCATCGCCTACATCCTCCTCATCGCTTTCTTTATCAGAGCGACCAAGAAATAAAAAAATACTAACCATCAAAACAACAGAAAATGAAAAAGAGTATCATCGCTCTGTTCCTCCTTGCCCTGAGCATCGGTGGAGCACAAGCACAGACTGACGACGCTGACGCCAAGTACACACAGGGACTGCTCAGCGTAGGGACTGAAGCCCCCGACTTCGTCATCAAGAAAGCCAAAGACGGCAAACCGGGCAGTTCGCTTTCCGACTATCGCACACATACCGAGAACGGCACACAGGTGCCTGGCTGCTGGGTACTGCTCGACTTCTGGGCTACATGGTGCCCCGACTGCCGTGCCGAACTGCCTACCGTCAAGGAAATATACAAGGAGTACAAGGACATGGTAAAGCTCATCGGTGTGTCGTTTGACACCGACAAGGACCAGCTCAAGGAGTTCCGACAGAAGAACGAGTTGAAATGGACCATGTTCAGCGAGTACAAGAAGTGGAAAGAGACCAACATCTCCAAGGCATACAACATACAGTGGTTGCCTACCATGTACCTCATCAACCCCGAGGGAAAGGTGGCTTTCACTACCGTCGTGGCTGAGAAGATGCAGAAAAAGCTCAAGGAGTTGGCTGACGCAGGCACTCTCACCAAGTATGTCACCAAACCGGAGTATCCTGGTGGCACCAATGCCTATATGGAGAAGATTGCCAACACCATGAATTATCCAGAGGCTGTGAGGAAATACAAAGCCGGCGGCAAGGTGAAAATTGAGTTCTACGTAGACGAAGAGGGCAACGTCTCTGACTTCACGATGAAGGAGGTCAAGGGCATCAAGATGTCTGGCGACGCCTACAACCAGCTGAGTGCCTCGCAGAAAGAGAGTGTGGAGACACAGGCCAAGGCTCTCTTCACACAGGAAGCCCTTCGCACAGTCAAGAGCGTTGCCACCTCTGCCAAGTGGACTCCAGGCACGGAAAGAGGAAAAGCCATCAAGACGAAGTTCTCACAGACCATCACCTTCAAGGCGAAGTAAAACACTGTACTTTTCCTCTATGCAGTCTCTTTTTCCTGCTCTTTTGGCTGAAAATGCAGAAAAAAGCAGAAAAAAATTTGGAGATTACATAAATTCGTAATATCTTTGCATCCCGACAACTCAAAAGCAGTTGTCGGGATGTATCATTTACAGGGCTATCCACAAGCGCCAAGAGAGGCGAAGACAACGGAAAAGCCCGAGCAAAAGTCTTGGGGTTGACTGGATTTGACGGCGAGACGAAATGGTACGTAAGCACGCGGAGGCTCGTTGGCTACCTCCTTAATCTTAGTGAACAAACAATTAATTGGCGAAAATAACTACGCTCTCGCTGCCTAATCGAAGCACAGTAGATTAGCTTTATTCCGGCACAAGGTGCTGGAACGAGACATCGCTCAACGGATGTAGTTCCGAATCTTGTTGGTCAAGCGGTGCAGGCAAA
>CAVCDC010000090.1:0-11145 GCA_963600865.1 Firmicutes bacterium CAG:103 | reverse complement strand
TCTCGCGATAGAGGGAAAGAACCACCTCGCAGTCGGAACCAGTCTGATACTGATACTTGCCGGCGAAGCGGGCACGGATATTCTGGTGGTTGTAGATTTCTCCATTTACGGCAAGCACCTGTTTCTTGTCGGGTGAGAACAGGGGTTGGCGACCACTCTCGGGGTCAACGATACTCAGTCGCTCGTGCGCCAAAATAGCAGATCCGCCACAATAAATTCCGCTCCAGTCTGGACCGCGGTGACGGATTTTCTGACTCATACGTAGGGCTTGCTGTCGCAATTCAGGTGTCTGATCCTGAATGTTAAAGATTGATACAATTCCACACATAATATCTATTTTTCTTTCTTTTATGGTTATTTGTAACACTTTGCTACATATTAGCTGCAAAATTACTGCTTTTTGTAATTATAGACAAAAAGTATAGGCGCATTTTGCTCTAAGTTTGGAGTGGTGGTGATAATATACATATTATCCTATCAATAATGATAACAGATTGTAAGGAATCATTATTACAACTCTTATACATTGTAACTTTTATGAAAAAATAAGATTTCGAACACTTCAACTACATGGGTGAATGGTATTCGTGTAGTTACAAAATCGGTTGCTGAACGTCATAATATAAGTAGGTGGGATGTCGTTTCCTGCCTACATATAGACAGAGTGTTTATCACGAAATCTAACGAAAGTATTTATCACGAAATCTAATTAAAACAAGACCTATGTTTATAAGAAAAATGTTCCTCTCCATGGCTTTGGCTACCATGTCCTTGGCAGTGCATGCAGAGGTGAAGATGCCCCGTATGTTTGGTGACAAGATGGTGCTGCAGCAGCAGAGTGACTGCAATCTGTGGGGAACCGCAGACGCTGGAAAGACTGTCAAGGTGCGCACATCGTGGGACAACAAAACCTACAAGGTCGTGGCGGGCAGTGACGGCAAATGGCAGGTGAGCGTGCATACGCCAGTGGCTGGCGGTCCTTACGACATCGTGCTCAGCGACGGAAAAGAGTTGCGGCTGCAAGACGTGCTCATTGGCGAGGTGTGGATCTGCGCCGGACAGAGTAATATGGAGATGCCGATGAAGGGCTTCAAGGGGCAACCTGTGGAGGGTGCTCCCGAGGAACTGATGGCGTGCGGAGACAGTGAGCTGCGCCTCTTCACCGTGAAGCGCAATGCTCAGTTGCAGCCTGTAGACACCGTCTCGGGCAAGTGGCAGGATGCCTGTCCGGGCAGTGTGCGCGAGTTTAGTGCCACGGCTTATTTCTTCGGTAAGTCGCTGCGCAAGGCGTTGGGCGTCCCCGTCGGACTTGTCGTCACGTCGTGGGGAGGAAGTGCCTGCGAGGCATGGATGAACAAGGACTGGGTGAAGGACGACTGGCTCAAGGCGTTCCCCAAACTGCATACTCCCTGGAACGAAGCCGACGTGAAGAAATATCAGCAGCGCTGCCCGTCGGCACTCTACAACGGTATGCTCCATCCGCTCATCGGACTGACCATGAAAGGAGCTATATGGTACCAGGGCGAGGACAACTGCAACAGATATGCTACCTATGCCGACCAGATGAAAACGATGGTGGAGGGATGGAGAAAGGAATGGAAACAGGGCGACTTCCCGTTCTATTTCTGTCAGATTGCTCCCTATGACTATTCGCTCATCAAATGGAAGAACAACAGTGCCCTGCTCCGCGAGCAACAGTCGGAGGCTGAGCGCAGCATAGACAACTGCCGCATGGCGGTGCTGATGGACGCTGGACTCGAATATGGAATCCACCCTCGCAAGAAGCGTCAGGCTGGCGAACGACTTGCCTTGCTTGCCCTTGCCGGCACTTACGGGGTGCAGGGACTGCCTGAGTACGCCGCTTACAAGTCTGTGGAGTTCAAGGGCGACACGGCGGTCGTCTCTTTCGAGAGAAGCAAGGAGTGGGTGTATTTCAACAACGGACCGGAAAGTGACCTCTTCGAGGTGGCTGGTGAGGACAGGGTGTTCCACAAGGCTAAGGCGTGGACTTCACGCAACAAGGTGTATGTGAAGAGCGACAAGGTGAAGAACCCCGTGGCTGTGCGCTATGCTTTCTGCAACTGGGCCGTGGGTGACCTGTTCCACGACGGACTGCCTGTCAGCTCGTTCCGCTCGGACAAATGGGGATGGGAAAAGTGAAGAATCTAAGTGAAAAGTGAAGAACGAAGAGTGAAGAATCCAATAGTAAGTGAAGAACGAAGAGGGAAGAGTGAAGAATCCAATAGTAAGGGAAGAACGAAGAGGGAAGAGTGAAGAACGAAGAGTGAAGAACGAAGAGTGAAGAATCTAAGTGAACAAAAAAAATGTCATTAAGAAAATATATCAAGATTTTTGCCGTGGCAGCTTTGCTGTCATACGTGTTGCCGCAGTATGCTGCCAACTATGACGACACGTCGGTGGCAGGATTGTTTCCTGTTGCCTCACAAGGTCGCAAGGTGTACAATTTCAACCCCAACTGGCGGTTTCATCTCGGAGATGTGCAGGGCGCGGAACACGTGGACTATGACGACAGCAACTGGGAGGTGGTGACCACCCCACACTGTGTCAAACTGGAACCGGCAGAGGCTTCAGGCGGGCGCAACTATCAGGGCGTGGCATGGTACAGAAAGGAGTTTGTCGTGCCTGGCAACCACTCGGAGCTTCACTTCGAGGCGATCATGGGCAAACAGAAGATTTATGTCAACGGCAAGTTGGTGAAGGAGCACTTCGGGGGTTACCTGCCTGTCATCGTCAGTCTGGACGAAATAGGACTGAAGACTGGCAGCAAGTGCGTGGTGGCAGTGATGGCAGACAACTCCAACGACAAGAGTTTTCCTCCCGGCAAACCGCAGTATACGCTCGACTTCGCCTATCATGGAGGCATCTACCGTGACGTGTGGCTCATCGACAAGCAGGAGGTCGCCATCACCGACGTCGTCAAGGAGAACCGACGCGAGGCTGGTGTCTTCGTTCATTTCGCTGAAATATCTGACAAGCAGGCAAAGGTGTTTGTCGACGTGGATGTCTGCAACAAGGGCGCCAAGGCTCGTAGGGTGACAGTGGAGCAGACCTTGGTGGATGCTGCGGGAAAGACGGTGAAGTCTGCCAAGCAGAGCGTGCTGTTGGCTGCCGACGGAGACCATCAGACGGTGAAGCAGGCTTTCGTGGTGAAAAGTCCGCACCTGTGGTCGCCCGAGACACCTTATCTATATAGTGTCGTCACGCGCATCAAGGACGGCAAGACGGTGCTCGACGGTGGAAAGACAAGGATAGGAATACGCTCCTTCGAGTTCAAGGGGAAGGATGGCTTCTGGCTCAACGGCAAGAAATACAGACAGTTTATCGGTACCAACCGCCACCAGGACTTTGCGTATGTGGGCAATGCCCTTCCCAACAGTCAGCAGTGGCGTGACGTGAAACGACTGAAGGATGCTGGCTTCAACATCATCCGTACGGCTCACTATCCGCAGGATCCAGCGTTCATGGATGCTTGCGACGAACTGGGCATCTTTATCATCGTGGCTACTCCCGGGTGGCAATACTGGAACAAGGACCCCTTGTTTGCCGACCGCGTCTATCAGAACACGAAGGAAATCATACGACGTGACCGCAACCATCCTTCTGTCCTGATGTGGGAACCTATCCTCAACGAGACCCGTTACCCCAAGGACTTTGCACTCAAGTCGCTCCAGCTCACCAAGGATGAGTATCCTTACCCCTATCGCCCTGTGGCTGTGGCCGACTGGAACTCGGCGGGTGTCAAGGACAACTATGACGTGGTGTACGGATGGCCCGACATGGACATGTCCGACCTGAAGCAGTGTGTCCTTACCCGTGAGTTTGGCGAGTATGTGGACGACTGGTATGCTCACAACAACCTGAACAGAGCCTCGCGCAGTTGGGGGGAGAAACCGATGCTCACACAGGCTTATTCGTTGGCAAAGACCACGGAGGAGATGCATACTCCGGGGCAGTTTATCGGCGGTTGCCAGTGGCACTCCTTCGACCACCAGCGCGGTTATCATCCCGACCCGTACTGGGGTGGAATCTATGATGCCTTCAGACAGAAGAAGACGGCTTACTATATGTTCGAGTCACAGCGCAAGGACAGTGCCTTTGTGCACATCGCCCACGAGATGACGCAGTTTAGCGACAACGACGTGACGGTATTCTCCAATTGTGACAGTGTGCGTCTTACCACTTACCAGGGAGCGCATGTCTACACCTTGCCGGTGAAGCATCCTACATCTGAGGCGTTCAATGCCCCTGTGGTGTTCCCCAAGGCATGGGACTTCTGGGAGGCACGTAAGTATAGTTACAAGAAGAAGTCGCCGCAGATGGTGGTGATGGTGGCTGAGGGATTCAAGGACGGTAAGGTGGTCTGCACCGACAAGCGCATGCCTTCGCGCCGCAGCACCAAACTGCGCCTCTATGTCGACGACATGGGCAAGCAGCTCGTTGCCGACGGCAGTGACTTCGTGGTTGTCGTCGCCGAGGTGACGGATGACAACGGCAACGTGCGACGCCTGGCAAAGGAGAATATCCGATTCTCTATCGAGGGCGAGGGCGTGATTGTCGGTGACGGCAGTAATGTCTGCGCCAACCCTCGTACCGTGGAATGGGGAAGTGCCCCTATCCTTGTGAGGAGTACTCTGAAACCGGGGAAGATCAAGATTCATGCCGAGGTGCAGTTCCCTGGCACGCATGCTCCTACCCCAGCCGACATAGAGATAGAGAGTGTGGCGTGGAAAGGCAACTTCATGACGGGAGAAGCCAAGGCTACAGGAAAGGCGGTTTCCCAGCAGCAGACTGTCGCGACAACTACCGCCAAGGGCGAGGCTCACGAATTCTCTGCAGAGCAGAAAGCCAAGATGCTCAAGGAGGTGGAAGAGCAACAGGCAGACTTCGGAATCAACAACTGATATTTATCTTCTACTTCCGAAAGTAGAACAGATATTTATCTTCTATTTCCCTGCTTCCGAAAGTAGAACAGATATAGTTCTAAGAACAGGAGAAAAACGCAATGGACTTCGTTCGTATCGAGGTCTGTTGCGTTTTTTATGGGTAATAATTTTGTATTTGGAGAGAATAGTGTTACCTTTGCCGTTGAAATGAATCCGATAACACAAACAATCCTTTTGTCGGCATCGACAGTGAGAATGCTGCCGCATATCGCCTTGTATCTGCTTCACAAGAAGGAAGTGGATGCTGACTTGTGTAAGGTGCAGGACAAAAAGCCCACGGTCTTGAACTTCATCAAGGCGTGTACGCGTGAGCGGTCCTTCCGCAGCCTCTTCTACTATCGCATGGGGGAATACCGCTCGGTGTTCATCTCGTGGCTCTTGCCGCCTGAGAAAACCCTTACCATCTGGTGTCCTCGTATAGGAAAGGGGGCGCATCTCGAACATGCTTACGCCACTTATCTCAACGCCGAGGCCATCGGCGACGACTTCTATTGCTTGCAGATGGTGACGTTGGGCAATGGGAAAGGCGGACGGCCTACGATAGGAAACGATGTGAAGATCTATACGGGAGCGACGGTCTTTGGCGGTGTGCGCATAGGCAACCATGTGACGATTGGCGCTGGTGCCGTGGTGTTTCAGGACATTCCGGACGGCAGTACCGTGGTGGGTAATCCTGGGAGAATCGTGAAGAAGGGATAAGTTTTAGGCAAATGGCAGAATCATTAAAGGAAAAGACGGCGAAGGGCCTCTTCTGGGGCGCGATGAACAATGGGGCGATGCAGGTCATCGGCTTGGTATTCGGTATCATGCTCGGGCGTTTGCTCTCCAAGGCAGACTTCGGTATGATGGCGATGATCAATGTGTTCCCGCTGATAGCCATTGCCCTTCAGAACAGTGGTTTCGCCTCGGCGATAGGTAATCTGAAGAATCCCACACCCAACGACTATAATTCCGTCTTCTGGTTTAATATCATCGTGGGCAGCAGTCTTTATGTCATCCTTTTCTTCTGTGCCCCTCTCATCGCTGCTTTCTATCATGACGAGCGGTTGGTGGCATTGTGTCGATTGGCGTTCGTCAACATCCTCTTCTCCAGTTTGGGAACCGCCCAGGCTGCCTTTCTCTTCAAGAATATGATGGTGAAGCAGCAGGCGAAGGCGAGCATCACCGCCGTATTGGTGTCAAGCACGGTGGGAGCATTGATGGCGTGGCAAGGGTTTGCCTATTGGTCGTTGGCTGTCCAAGGGGTTTCCTATGTGGGATTGAACACCCTTTTTGTGTGGCATTATTCCTCGTGGAGACCTTCCTTGAAGATAGACTTCGGCCCCGTGCGCCGGATGTTCCCCTTCAGTTTCAAGATAGCCGCCACCACGATAGCCACCAAAATCAACGACAATGTGATGAATATCCTCTTGGGACGCTTTTACACCAATGCCATCACGGGCAGTTACAACCAGGCTTATCAGTGGAACTCGAAGTGCTACTTGCTTTTGCAGGGCATGCTCAATCCCGTGATACAACCCGTATTGGTGGATCTCTCGGGCGACGGCGAGCGACAGTTGAAGGCGTTTCGCAAGATGGTGCGCTTCATCGCCTTCCTCTCCTTCCCCCTACTCTTCGGACTGAGCTTGGTGTCAGACGAATTCATCGTCATCACGCTCACCGAGAAGTGGCGGTCGAGCGCTGAGTTGCTGCGAGTGCTCTGCATCGGTGGTTCCGTGATGCCCCTTTACACGCTGTTCTCCAATGTGGTAATCAGCAAGGGCAAGTCGGGCATCTATTTCGGTTGCACGGTGTCGCTGAGTATTTCCCAGATTATACTGATGTTGCTGCTCTATCCCTACGGCATTCATGTGATGGTGCATGCTTACGTGGCGCTCACCATCGTCTGGATGTTCATCTGGTATGGCTTGGCTTACCGCTTCATCAGTTACAAGCCCTGGGATTTCATCTCCGACCTCTTCCCCTTCATGTTGGCGGCCTTGGCGGTGATGACCGTCACTCACTTTGCTACGATGGCAATAGGTAATATCTATCTGCTCTTGTTGGCGAGGGTGCTGATGGCCGCTGCGCTCTACTATGTAGTGATGAGAGTGGCAAGGGTGAAGATACTGGACGAGTGCATAGGATTCTTGAAAGGTAAAAAGGCTATTTAAAAGTAAAAAGGCTATTTAAAGGTAAAAAGGTAAAAAAGTAAAAAGGTAAAAAAGGGCTCGCGCCACAAAAGCTTTCTAAAGGTAAAAGGGTAAAATAGGTAAAAAAATGGACAATACATATAGTAATAATCAACTGAGAGAGCGTTTCAATCCAGAGGGCTCGCTGCTCCGCAAACAGCAGCATCGTATGATGGACTTGCTGCTTGCTTTCGATGCGATTTGCAAGAAGCACGGCATCCGTTATTGGTTGATAGGCGGAACTTTGTTGGGAGCGGCTCGTCATCAAGGTTTTATCCCTTGGGACGACGACATGGACGTGCAGATGCTCAGAGAGGATTATGATCGCATGATAGAAATCTTGCCTCGGGAGTTGGACGACACGATGGCGCTGCAGTGCAGACAGACAGACGAGAACTATTTCTTCCAGTACGCCAAGTTGAGAGACCGCCGCTCGGTGCTCGACGAGAACAATGGCTACGACCGCATCTTCAAGGAGCGCGGCATTTACATCGACATTTTTCCTATTGACAAGCATCCCAAGTGGACGCAGCGATTGTCACTGCTTTCCTTCGGCCATGTCTATAAGATATTGAAGCGCACGAACCTTCCCGATTCCGTCATCATTGGCAAGGTGAAGTCGTGGGTGAATCTCCACGAGAAGTTCGTATTCCCCGTGCTTAGGGCTATGGGTAAATGTATGGGTGGCTCCTATCTGGATGCCCTCGGTGTTCCCTTTGTGGTGGAGCGCCACAAGGAAGACATCTTCCCTCTGACAACCTTGGAGTTTGAAGACCACCAAATGCCCGTGCCTGGCAATTACGACAAGGTACTTCACGACCAGTATGGCGACTACATGCAGTTGCCCGACATCAGCAAGGTCAACCTGCACGTAAGCAAGTTGGAAATCTATTAATGTTCATAGGGGCAGGCACCTTGCCCCTCTAAATGTTAAAAGCGAGTAAAGGCTTGGCGGTGTCGAGGGAAAAAACTATCTTTGCCTCGTCATAACAATAAAAGAATAAGTAATTATGTATCAAATAGCAATAAACGACCCCCTTGTTTATCTTGATGGTGAGACCTATGCCAGGGAGAACCATTCAAGTTTGGAGGAATTGGTGAATAAATATGTGGCAAGTCTGGCAAATATGATTCGGGCGAAGAGAAAGCCACATGCCGTCCCCTTCACTCAGACAGATGAGTTTCTTAATGCCCTGTCTCTTGTGAAGACCATGGCGGCAAGAGGGGACAGACCTGTGCCCGCCGATGAAAATGGTCTCGAAGCGTTGGTGGAATTAAAATACAAGCAATGAGAGTTTATTTGGACACCAATGTGTTGATAGACTATGTTTGTCAGCGCGACAAATTTGCAGAGTCGGCCAATCGGCTTATTGCTTTAGGCTATATGGGCAAAGTGCAGTTGCAAACATCTGCCTTGTCTTTTGTCACGGCAATGTATGTGGCCGAGAGGTATGACTACCAGAATGTGGATGAAGCCCTCCTCTTTGTTTCCGGCTTTATCGAAATATTGGATTTGCAGTCAAGTACAGTGGTGGAAATGCTCACCTCCGGTTGGAAAGATTATGAGGATGCGACACAGAACGCAAGTGCCTTGAAGGCAAATGCCGACTGCATCGTGACACGAAACACAAAAGACTTCACGGAATCCACTTTGCCGATATACACGGTGGAGGAACTGTTCCAAATTCTTGACTTATAGCACTTGTCCTTCTGAGTATGGGAGTCAAATACTCAGGATGTTGAAATCGTACTAACTTATTCCTTTTTCACTGTGACCTTTTCCCCCTCAGCTTCTGAAACTTCTCCTGGCAGTGTTTCTTATAACTGTAGCCGAACCATTTCCGTTGGTATTTCCTTAGTGTATAGACGATGCAAAATTTGAGGGAATCTATGACGGAAGGCTTACCGTCCTCATATATGGAGGCGGGGATTTCCACAAAGTAGAGGTCGGCAACGGTGTCGAAGGCGGAGAAGGGTTTTACCGAGGGTTTGCTCAGCAACCATTCCTC
Source organism: Firmicutes bacterium CAG:103 (assembly GCA_963600865.1). Taxonomy (GTDB): domain Bacteria; phylum Bacteroidota; class Bacteroidia; order Bacteroidales; family Bacteroidaceae; genus Prevotella. Next base: position 2,001 of record CAVCDC010000090.1, on the reverse strand, counting down.
CGCCATGAAGCGGTTGTGGAGCTTGGTGTCCTCGCTCAATGCCTCCAAGGTGCGGAAATAGTCGGAGCGTGCCCACCAGAAATTACCGGCGTACATCTTGTTCTTGAAGGGAGGAAAGAGGTAGCTGCCGTAGGTGTCGTAGCCTCCTTGCAGGGTGTTGACTGCCACCTGCCATTTGTTCATCAGGAAATATTCCATCATCCTGCGCCAAGCCACAATCTTTCTCACAAACCCCACGTACTCTCGGTCGTCTGCCGAGAGCGACTGGTAGGTAATGCCCTTGGTGTGGAAATAATAGAAGAGGAAGTCTTCCCTTTGCGACTTCTCGTACATATAGTCGAGGGCGGGAAACTCATAGCGTGTGGGGTCGGTAGTGAGCGACACGAACTCTATCTTCTCGGCTTGATTGGGGGCGAAGCTGAGGAGGATGGTCTTCAATAGCTGGATGTCGGCCTCGCTCTTGGCTATGCAACTGATGTAGAGCTTCTTGCTTGTATCGAGGAGACCGCTCTGGCTGAGACGCCCCATCTGCTCCCTTACCATCTCTTCCCAGTTGGCATCGCAGAAGATGTGGTAGATGCCGTAGACGGGGAGAGTGTGGGAAGGAGTCTTGTTCCACAGAGACAAGTTCTTGCGCTCGTAGATGCCGAGCGTGCTCTTATAGATTCTCTTCAGAATGGATGTCATGGTCGAGGGATTGGATGAGTTTGTCGAACATTGTGCGGAGGTCGTGCTGAGGTTTCCAGCCCAACTGGTGGATTTTCTCGCATGAGAGGCGCAGCTTGGTCAAGGGGGAATAGCCCATGCCCTCCTTCAGCTCGATGACGGGCTTGATGGAGGGGTTGAAGTTTTGGCAGAGGAAGCGCGCCATGTCGATGATGGAGATGTAGCTATCCTCGTTGGCCACATTGTATGCCTCGCCGTCCTTGCCCCTCAGCAGGATGTAGAGGATGGCCTCGATGGCGTCGGTGGTGTAGCAGTAGCAGCGGCTCAGTTCGCCAGTGGTGTGCAGCACGATGTCCTCGCCGTTGATGACGTTGCGGGCAAACTGGGCGAACACACGGGTGTCGTCCTTCGTCACTCCTGCCCCGAAGGTCTGTGCCAGTCGGGCGGTCTTCACATGCACTCCGTATTCTTCGGCGTAAGCGTGGCAGAGGCATTCCGCAGCTCTCTTGGCTATCGGGTAACTGCTCCTCGTCTGCATCGGGTCGATGTAGCCTTGCTGGTCTTCGGTGAGCGGATGGGTGTCGTCGTAGATGCTGCCGTACACTTCGAGCGAGGACACGTTGACGATCGACGGCGTGTGCTTCGAGCGTCCGAAGCGGAGAACCTGTGCCGTTCCGTCGAAGTCGGTCAGCATTGTTTCCACGGGCTTCTTTACGAAATACTGCGAGGCGGTGGGACTGGCGAAATGAATCAGATAGTCGATGTGTACATCCAAGGGAAGTTCTTCTGCCTTTCCGAAGTCATGCTCCACGAGGAGGATATTGTTGCCAAACATCTTGTCGGCCTTCTCCATATCTCTCACGAAGCATACGATGGTCAAGCCCAGTTCGTACTCCTTGTTGAGCGCCATCAGGCAATTTACCATGCACGAGCCCAACAAGCCCGTGGCTCCCGTGACTCCGATGCTCTTGCCCCGTAGTTCTTCGTAAAAGGGAAAGTGCTGGGCGAAGTTCTTCCAGTCTGCTTTTTCTATCTCGTTGTGTCTCATTTCTGTTGTCTTTTTTTAGAGTCCGAAAATCTGTTGGTTCTCGTGTACCGTCACCATGGCGCGGAACACAAAGAAGTCGGTGGGGGTGGTAATCTTGATGTTCTCCATCGGGCCGATGATGGTGCCCAGTCTGTATCCGTAGTGGCTCATCATCGTGCAGGAGTCGATGAAGTCGTGGCGGCCTTCCTCTATCGCCTTGCGATGAGAGGAGAGGATGTCGTTCAATTTGAAGCTCTGTGGGGCACGGGCGATGAGCGAGTTGGCACGCTCGGGGATTTCGAGGGAAT
>CAVCDC010000089.1:0-11317 GCA_963600865.1 Firmicutes bacterium CAG:103 | reverse complement strand
GGGATATGGTGTAATGGTAACACTACAGATTCTGGTCCTGTCATTCCTGGTTCGAATCCGGGTATCCCAACAAAGAGAGCATCCTTCTTTTAGAAGGATGCTTTTTTTGTGCGTATAAGTCTTAATGAATTTTTTTTGCGTATAATTTCAAGAAGGCCCTTCGGAGTATGGTAGGCTTGGGGAGTTTTTGTCCTTTATCTTATCGCTTTGTGTTGGCGGCTGTTGGCTCAGAGTCGTGGGTGAAAACAAAAAAAGAACAAGGAATGACTTCCTTGTTCTTATATAATAAATCATTTGCGCCTTTGTGGTGCAAGAGACTATTTGTTCTTGTTCTCTGCGTCGACAGCCTTGATTTTCTGCTTTACCAGTTCCAGGTCGTCCTTGAGCTTCTGTACCTTCCTGCTGAGTTCTTCCACGAGGCTGTTTCCTTTCTTGCTGGCTGCATTGAGGAAGCCAAGGTTGTTCTCGTAGGTAGTAATCTCAGAACGGAGCTGATCGAAGCGTCTCAGCAGTCTGCCACGCTCGTTGTCGAGGGCTTCGCCTCCCTTTTCTGCCACGTTCTTCAGACTGCTCTTGAAGGTGTCGAGGCGGCGCTTGGCATTGTTGGAGTGCAAGCCCTTGTAGATGCTGTCTACGGCTTCGTGGAAGGAACTGTAAAGCGTATCCTTCTCCTTGTAGGGTACGTGACCGATAGCCTTGAACTCCTCGATGAGCGTTTGCAACTGCTGCTGGAGGTTTTCTGCCTGACTGTCTGCGAGCGCCTTGATCTTCTCTACCACCTCGCGCTTCTTGAGCAGGTTGGTGTGTTCCGTATTGCGAGCCCCGGCATTAGCCTTGTTGCGTGCCTCGAAGAATGTGTTGCAGGCACCGATGAACTCCTGCCACAACTGGTCGCCCAACTTACGGGGGACAACGCCAATCTGTTTCCATTCTTTCTGGAGGTTGGCTAACAGGTCACCAGTCTTTCTCCATTCTGTGCTCTCGGCCAGTTCCTTGGCTTTCTCTACAAGGGCGCGTTTCTTTTCTGCGTTAGTCGCATACTCTTCCTTGAGAGCCTTGAAGTAATCATTCTTGGCTTTGAAGAATACGTCGTTTGCCGTACGGAACCGCTCGAATATCTTCACGTTCATCTTCTGAGGAGCGAACCCTATCTTCTTCCACTCGTTCTGCAGTTCGATGACTTCCTTGGAGGCATTCTCCCATTCGGAAGCGAGTTTGCGAGCTTGCTGGTTGATGGCGTCCATCTTTTCGCAGAGCGTAGTCTTGAGGGCAAGGTTCTCTTCCTCCTTTGCGCGCAACTGCTCGAAGTACTGTTGGTGCTTCTTGTTAATGACCGTGCTTGCGGCCTTGAAGCGTGTCCATATCTGCTCGCGCAGCTCCTTGGCGACAGGTCCTATCTCACGGTACTGCTGGTGGAGTTCCTGCAGTTGGTGGAAGGCGGAGATGACATCTGGTTCTTCGTCCAGTTTCTCTGCGGCTTCGCAAAGCTTGGTCTTGGCTTCAAGGTTCTTCTTGAAGTCATATTCGCGAGCCTCGCTGTTGAGTTTCAGCATGTCGTAGAACTGCTCCACGTACAACTGGTAGTTGCGCCACAGTTCGTTGGCTTTGTCGGCAGGTACGGCTTTGATCTCTTTCCATTCCTGTTGCAGACCTTTGAACTCCTGGTATGACTTGTTGGCCTCTTCGGGAGAGGTTGCGAGGGTCTTGATTTTCTCGATGATGTCGAGTTTGTGAGCTAAGTTAGCCTGCTTCTCTTCTTCCTGTTTCAGGAAGATCTGGGCTCTCTTCTCCTTGATGACGAGCATTTGCGCCTTGAAAGCTTCTTCGGCAGGGTCAGGCACGAGAACGTATTTCTCGGGGTCACCACCGTCGGCGATGTATGCTTTCATCTGTGCATCCCTTTCTGCGGTGTGCAGTTTGTAGAATGCCGTCTTCAGCAGGTCTATCTCGCCTTTCTCGGGAGCTTCTTCTGACTGGGCGATTTCCTTTGCCCTGTCAAGGATTTCCTGTTTTGTCTTGTAGACCTTGGGCTGTTCGGCTACGTTTTCTGTCGTTGCGTTGTCAGAAAGAGATTCTTGGGCATCGGTTTCGGTGCTGTTTTCCACTTGTGTTGTTGCCTGGGCAACGGGTGCCGTGACTTGGGGTTCTTCGTTGATCCCTTGATTCAGGGCATTTTCTTGAGAGTCCATCATTTCACTTTGTTTAGTTTATGATTCGATTTTCTTGACCGTATACTTCCTTGTTTCGGGTGCATAGCGGTCGCACATACGTTGTTAAGTAAGTTGCAAACTTAGTTAATTTTTTCGACAATACCTAACTATGTTGTTGTTTTTTAATATATTTTGTGTTTTATGAGGGGGTACATCACAGCGTACCCTATCTCCTGAGGGTGCAAAAAACAAGATAGGGTGCACTGTGTCGTTGCTGTAGGAACTGTATTATAACAACCGTTTGTATTTGAGAAATCCCCATGAGAGTCCTGACACGATAAACGAGACGATGAGGGCGATGGCGAATCCATACGGACTGTCTTCCATGCCGTTGATGAGGTTCATGCCGAAGAGCGAGGAGATGAGCGTCGGCAACATCATGACGATGCTCACGGAGGTGAGCGTTCGCATCGTGGTGTTCATGTTGTTGTTGATGATGCTGGAGTAGGTATCCATGGTCGACTCCAAGATGTCGGAGTAGATGCTTGTCGTCTCCCGAGCCTGTGTCATCTCGATGTTGACGTCCTCGATGAGGTCGGCGTCCAGTTCGTCCACCTGTAGTTTGAACTTCAGTTTGGAGAGCAGGTTCTCGTTGCCCCTTATGGACGTGATGAAATAGGTAAGGGAGTCCTGCAGACGGCTCAGTCCGATAAGACTCTCGTTGTTGACTCCGTGGTCCAGGTTGCGTTTTGCCTTCTCTATGAGGGTGTTGATCTGCTTGAGTCGTTTCAGGTACCATACGGCAGACGACAGGAAGAGTCGGAAAATCATGTCCACATAGTCGGTGAAACCCTCGCCGCGTTTCTGCTGGTAGCTCACGAAGTCAATCATCATGTTCGTCTCGTAATAGCACACGGTGATGGTGACATCCCTTTTGTGGATGATGCCAAGAGGAACGGTGGTGTAAGGAGTGCGCGAGCGGATTTCCTTGACGTATGGGATACGCAGGATGATAAGCATCCATCCGTCGTCATATTCATAGCGAGCCCGCTCGTCGGTATCGCTGATGTCAGAAAGGAAATAGTCAGGGATGTTGAATTTGTCCTCCAGTAGTCGCTGGTCTTCGTCGGTGGGGCATGTCACCTGTATCCAGCAGTTGGGTTGCCATTCGCTGATGGCAGTCAGGTTCTTTTCGATGTTCCAGAATGTCTTCATTGTTGCTAATCTCCACAGTTTTCTAAGGGTGCGGAGATTGGCTGTTCCTCCAGAGGTAGTGTCAGGAGGTCGTGACAGTCTTTTCTCCACGCCTTAAGTGTTGTTGCTTTCCGCGTGATAATCGTCCATTTTTGTTGTTGTTTGGTGAAACTTGTGCCGTATAGGGAAACCTATGTGTCTTCTCTGCGGCAAATTCGCGTGCAAAGGTAGTCAATTTTATTTTAAGAAGAAAAGAAAAAGCCGAGAAATTTCTTTCCCGGCTTTAATTTTATCACGAATGAAATATGGATGTACCATCGTGGTTCAGTCTTTCCGAAAAGGGAACCGACAGAAACGGGGTATGTTATTTCTTCTCGGGTATCTCTTTCAGTACCTGTTTGATGAGGTTCCAGAAAGGAGCTACGCAACTGATCTGGCAGCGCTCGTTGGCTGTGTGGGGGCTGAGCAGTGTGGGACCCATGGAGAGGACGTCAAGGTGAGGATACTTGCCCAAGATAATGGAACACTCCAGACCAGCGTGAACAGCCTGAACCTTTCCGTCAACGCCGTTCTGCTCTTTGTAAACCTTGAGGACATGCTCCAGGATGTCACTGTTGGGGTTGGGGTTCCATCCGCCGTAGGCACCGCCGGTCTCTATCTTCATGCCAGCCATAGAGAAGCAGCTCTCGAACATGGTAGTGATGAAGCGCTTGTACTCTTCGTGGCTGGAACGTGCGAGAATCTGTATGGAAGCCTTTCCGTCACCTATCTTGATGATGGCAAGGTTGGAGGATGTCTCTACTACGCCAGGCATGGAGGGAGCCATGCGGAGCACACCGTCGTGGCAAGCGAAGATGGCGTCAACGAGGTTGTCCTGTATCTCCACTGGCACTTGCATCTTGGGAGTCTCTACTGGTTCGGTGAACCACTCGATGCTCTCTGGGTTCTCTATGCCGTTGAACTCGTCGCATATCTCGTCTTTCCAGTCTGCCACGAGGTCGTTGAGTGCTTCGACATTCTCCTTGGGGAGAGTCAGCACCACCACAGCCTGGAAAGGAATGGCGTTGCGCATGTTTCCGCCTTCCCATGAGACGAGGCGTGCGTCCAGTTCGGCGATGGCTTCGCGTACGAAGCGAACCATACACTTGTTGGCGTTGGCGCGTCCCTCGTTGATTTCGATACCAGAGTGACCACCCTTCAGACCTTTGAGTGTTACCTTGACGGCAGCATCGTCCTTGTCGGTCTCCACCTCTTTGTAGTCAAGAGTGGCAGTGATGTCAATGCCCCCTGCGCTACCGATGACAAACTCGCCCCAAACCTCGGTGTCAAGGTTGAGCAGGATGTCGCCCTTGAGCTCGTCTGCTGGCAGGTCGTTGGCACCATACATGCCCGTCTCTTCATCGCGGGTGATGAGACCCTCTACAGGACCGTGCTGCAAGTCTTTGCTTTCCATGACTGCCATGATGGTGGCTACGCCGAGACCGTCGTCACTTCCCAATGTAGTATGGTTGGCAAGCACCCAGTCGCCTTCTATGTGAGTCTCTATAGGGTCTGTCTCGAAGTTGTGTGTGCTCTCAGGTGATTTCTGTGGCACCATGTCCATGTGGGCTTGCATGATGACACCCTTGCGGTTCTCCATGCCGGGAGTGGCAGGTTTGCGCATGACGATGTTGCCGGCAGGGTCCTGGAATGCTTCCACTCCGGCTTCCTTTGCCCATTCGAGCAGGAAAGCCTGTACTTTCTCCAAGTGTCCTGATGGACGTGGTACTTGCGTCAACTTGTCGAAGTTACGCCAGATTTCTACTGGATTAAGATTTTTGATTTCACTCATAATGCCTTTTTTTATGTTAATATTATCAATGGTTTCTCTCAGTTTTTCCTCTCTTCCTTCGTCTGTTCCTTGGTGAACGCCAACATGAGCCATGCGTAGATGCCGAGCAGTACGACGAGGAGGGTCTGTATGGAGTGTACGATAAGGACAAAGAAGAGGGCGTCGCTCTGTCCCGTGCCGTAGAGGATGAGCATGGTCTTGACGGCGAAGTGCCAAGGACCTGCCCCGTTGGGAGTGGGCACGATGACGGCAATGCTGCCTACTATGAAGGTCACCAGTCCGCACATGATGCCCAAGTGGCTCGTTGCCTCGAAGCACTGGAAGGTGAGGTAGTAGTGCAAGAAATAGCTCAGCCAGATGCCAAGGGTGAGTAGGATGAAGCGAGGCACGTTGTCTACACCCCTCAGGGATATGACTCCTTGCCACAGTCCGCAGATGGTGGCTTTCACCTTATTATATATAGCGAGTTTGCGGAGCAGTATGTGCAGGAGGATGAATACGGATACGGCGCAGATGGCAGTGACGAGGTAGCCCGTGGGCGTAAACTTGGTGAGGATGCTGTCTATGCTGGTGCCTGTCTTGTCGAAGAAGTTGACGAAGACGGGTATCTGCATCAGAAACACGATGCCGGTGATGAGGAGCACGAGGAGAGAGTCGATGGCTCGTTCGGTCACCACCGTCCCCAAGGCTTTGGGAAAGGAAACGCCGTCCCATCTCTTCAGTACACCGCAGCGTGCGAACTCGCCCATGCGTGGTATGACGAGGCTCAGGGCATAGCTGAGAAAGATGGAGTTGACGCACACCCCCGTGCGCGGATGCTCATCTATGGGGGCAAGGGTCTGTTGCCATCGCCATCCTCGGAACACCTGTGCCGTAATGCCAAAGGGGAACGAAAGTAGCATCCACGTCCAGTCCATCTTGTGGAGGAGCACGTCCTCTACTTGCCTGAAATCGAACCCGCGATACATCCAGTAAAGTATGGCTCCGCCCAAAAAGAGGGAGAGAACCACCTTGAATGTACTGTTTGCTATCTTCTTTGTATCCATAACTTTGTGCAAAGTTAATACTTTTTCGGAAATAACGAATGTGATATACTTTTTTTTAGCATAAATAAATATAAAAGGTCATGTACTTCACTTTCCTTGTGTTTCTTGATATGCGTCAAAAAATCGGGCATAAAAGTATGTTTTTACAAGAAATGTTTGCGCACACAGCGAGAAAGCAGTACCTTTGCAGCGTCTTTAAGAGACAAGCGATCAATAAGTATTAATTGTAATTTAAGGTAAAAAGATTATGGTATTTTTGATGACTTTTGCCATTGTTGCAGTCATGATTGCACAGGCAGTTCGTGTGGAGAATAAGTTAGGATAAACACTCCACCTTTTTTGGAAAGCATATTAGAGAGATTATAAAGAAAGACGGGTTTCTGTTCGTGTAGAACGGGAATCCGTTTTTTCGTTATAGCAACTTTTTTCATCGTTACTTAGTGAAAAGTTGATAATTTTTCCGATATAGAATGTTTTTTTTCGGAAAAATGTATTATTTTTGCAGAATTAACGCATATGAGCGCAATCGGAAAGAGAAAAATGTAGCTGCTCATAGAAGAAAAGAAAATACATGAAACTGGTAAAACCCAAGAAAAACCTCGGTCAGCACTTCTTGACCGACCTGAACATAGCCAAGCGCATTGCCGATACGGTGGATGCCTGTCCCGACATCCCCGTGCTGGAAATTGGTCCGGGCATGGGTGTGCTCACTCAGTATCTTGTAGAGAAGCCACGTCCCGTGAAGGCGGTGGAGATAGACTCCGAGTCGGTGGCTTACCTGCACGAAAACTTCCCGTCGCTGAGAGACAACATCATCGGCGAGGACTTCCTGCGCATGGACCTGCATGACATTTTCGAAGGAAAGCAGTTTGTGCTCACGGGCAACTATCCCTACGACATCTCGTCGCAGATTTTCTTCAAGATGCTTGACAACAAAGACCTCATTCCCTGTTGTACGGGCATGATACAGCGCGAGGTGGCTTTGCGCATCGCCTCGGAACCGGGCAACAAAGCCTACGGAATACTGAGTGTGCTCATACAGGCTTGGTACGATGTGGAGTATCTCTTTACGGTAGACGAGGGCGTGTTCAATCCCCCTCCCAAGGTGAAGAGCGCCGTGATACGCATGACGCGCAACAATGTCAGTGCGTTGGGGTGTGACGAAGTTCTCTTCAAGCGGTTGGTGAAGACGGTGTTCAACCAGCGTCGCAAGATGCTGCGCGTGAGTCTGAGACAGATGTTCCCAGGCGTGACACCTCGTGAGGACTTCTATACCGCCGACATCATGACCAAGCGACCAGAACAACTCACCATCCAGCAGTTTGTCGACCTGACCAACTATGTGGGGGAGGAGATGGAGAGGATGAAAAATGAGAAATGAGAAAATATAAATGATAAATTATAAATAAAAGATATGATAGACGTAAAAGAAACATTGAACGGGGCGGACGAGCGTATGGAAATGGCCGCCATGTACCTGGCAGAGGAACTCTCGCGCGTTCGTGCCGGAAGAGCCAATGTGGCTATTCTCGACGGAGTAAGGGTAAATAGTTATGGCAGTATGGTGCCGCTCAACCAAGTGGCAACGGTGACAACGCCAGACGCCAGAACCATAGCCATACGCCCTTGGGACAAGAAAGCCATCAAGGACATCGAGAAAGGCATCATGGACAGCGACGTGGGCATCACACCCGAGAACAACGGCGAGGTGATTCGTCTGTCCATCCCCGTACCTACGGAGGAACGCCGCAAGGAACTCGTAAAGCAGTGCAACAAGATAGCCGAGAAAGCCAAGATAGAGGTGCGCAACGTGCGTGGCGAAATCAAGGAGAAACTGAAAAAGGCCATCAAGGACGGACTCTCTGAAGACTTGGAGAAAGACGCAGAGAACGACCTGCAGAAACTGCACGACAAGTACATCAAGCAGCTTGATGCCCTCATGGATGAAAAGGAGAAGGAAATCCTTACCGTCTAAGACTGCATGATGAAAGGACTTGTCATCAAGAACACCGGGAGCTGGTACACCGTCAAGACTGACGATGGCCAGCTCGTGGAAAGCAAGATCAAGGGCAACTTCCGCCTCAAGGGTATACGCAGTACCAACCCCGTTGCCGTGGGCGACCGTGTGGAACTCATTACCAACCAGGAGGGGACTGCCTTTATCTCTGCCATAGAAGACCGCCGCAACTACATCATACGCAAGTCGCCCAACCTCAGCAAGCAGAGCCATATCATCGCTGCCAATGTAGACCAGGCGCTGCTGATGGTGACGGTCAACTATCCGCAGACTTCCACCACCTTCATAGACCGCTTCCTTGCCAGTGCCGAGGCTTATCGCATCCCTGTGGTATTGGTATTCAACAAGTGTGACATCCTCTCTCCCGAGGAGCTGAACTACGAACGCATGATGTGCCATCTCTACGAGACGGTGGGCTATCAGTGTGTCGAAATCTCTGCGGCCACAGGCAAGGGGGTGGAGCAACTCGAAGCTATCATAAAAGGAAAGATATCTCTGCTCAGCGGAAACAGTGGAGTGGGGAAGTCTACGCTTGTCAACCGCCTCGTGCCCAGTGCAGAACAGCGCACAGCGGAGATAAGCGATGCCCACAACACGGGCATGCACACCACTACCTTCAGTCAGATGATACCCCTGCAGCAAGGCGGTTACCTCATCGACACCCCGGGCATCAAGGGTTTCGGCACCTTCGACATCGGAAAGGAAGAGCTGACAAGCTACTTCCGCGAGATATTCCGATTCTCGCAAGACTGCCGTTTCTCGGATTGCACCCATACCCACGAACCGGGATGTGCTGTCTTGCGCGCCTTGGAACAGCACTACATTGCGGAAAGCCGCTACCAGAGCTACCTGTCCATGCTCGAAGACAAGGATGAAGGCAAGTACAGGGAGGCGTTTTAAATAACTAAGAATTTAATGAAATCTACATGAAGGAACAGAAAGACGTCTTGCAACGCATAGAGGACGGTGAGTTTGCACAGAGTGCAGAGATCAGTGCCAGCTATCTTGACGAAGACTTGCTTATCATAGACAACATCAAGGTGCTTGCCAACCCCGACCCCGTGCGCTTGCAGATGAACATGATAGCCTCCTGCCAGCAGGGACACCTGAAGGTGAACATCAACGGCAAGGTGGTGGAGGTGGAGAAGAACGACATCTTCGTTTGTCCGCCCAATACCACTCTCGACCTCTTGGATGTGTCGCCCGACTTTGCCTGTACTGCCATGTGCGTGACCAACCATGGTATGCAGAACATCCTGCGGTCGCACATCAGTGTCTGGAACCGCGCCATGTATGTGGACAAGGTCTCGCTCATCAAGATGACGGAGGCTGAGATGCTCTTCTACGACAAGTTTACCGACTTGGTGCGCCTCTGCCTGGATGCCGACTATGCGCAGATAACTACCTGGAATCCCTATCGCCGCGAGATTGTGGAGACGCTTCTCAAGAGTGCCCTTTTGGCCATGTGCAATGTCTTCTCTGCTTCCGTACCGGAACAGGAAAGGGGAGGCTCTGCCACCAGCGACATCTTCGACAAGTTCCTCTCCCTGCTCCAGCAGAGCGAGATCAAGCATCAGCCTGTGGAGCATTTCGCACAGAGGTTGTGTATCACGCCCAAATATCTCTCTATTGTCTGCAAGCGCCACTCCGGCAAGACGGCGATAGACTGGATCACGGAGTACACCCTTGCCGACATCACTTATTATCTTCGGTCTACCAGTAAGTCTATCAAGGAGATTTCTGGCATCTTGGGCTTCTCCAACACTTCTTTCTTCGGAAAATACGTACGGGAACATCTGCATACTTCTCCCATGAAGTACAGGGCAAGCCTTAGAAAATAAAGGTAAAAAAGGCCGTATAAAGGTAATAAAGTAAAAAGGTAAAAAGGTAAAAAAGGCATGCGCCGTTGAAATGGAGCTATTGAAATATTGAAATATGGAAAGGCATGCGCCACAAAGGCTGTTGTCCCTTAACTTCTCTCTAACTTCCCTTAACTTCTTTAACTTCCCAAAAGAGCTGATGTCTTAACTCCTTAACTCCTTAACTCCTTAACTCCTTAACTCCTTGACTCCATAACTCCTAAACCCCATAACTTCTCTTCAAATTTAAAAACCTATAACTAATGAAAACAATATTGAGAAAACTATTTGTCACACCCCTATTCCTTGCTTTGTCACTTACCGCTACGTCGCAGGTAAGACCGACGGTTGCCGTGCTTGGCGATTCTTATTCTACCTATGAGGGATTCATTCCCAAGGAGAACGAGGTGTGGTATAAGCAACCTGCCGACCTGAAACATACGGATGTCACAAAGGTGGAACAAACTTGGTGGTGGCAGGTCATCAAGGAGGGTGGTTACAAGATGGGCATGATCAACTCATGGTCGGGTTCTACCATCTGTAACTCCGGTTATAATGACGAGGACTACACCTACCGCTCTTTCATTACGCGGTGTGCCAACTTGGGCAACCCCGACATCATCCTCGTTTGTGGAGGAACCAACGACAGTTGGGCGGGAGCACCCATCGGCAACTATCAGTATGCCGACTGGAAGCGTGCCGACCTCTACACCTTCCGTCCTGCCATGGCAAAGCTCTTGAACGACTTGCAGGCTCACTATCCCAACGTGGACATCTACTTCATCCTGAACAGTGAACTGAAACCGGAAATCAACGAGTCGGTAACAGAAATATGCAAGCACTATAATGTGCCTCTCATCCGCCTTCATGACATAGACAAGAAGAGTGGACACCCCTCGGTAAAAGGCATGAAGAGTTTTGCCTCACAGGTGCTGAAGGCTCTGAAGAAATAATCTATGAAAAATTATTTTCATAGTTGGAAAGATAAATCTTCGTAGTTGGAAAGATAAATCTTCGTAGTTGGAAAGATAAATCTTCGTAGTTGGAAAATGAGGCTTTCATAGTTGGAAGGTCAAGCGAACTTGGCATAAAAACAACAACGGGTTGCAGAAAGAGTTTTCTACGACCCGTTGTCATGTTTGTTAAGGAGTGGAGCTGGAGGGAATCGAACCCTCGTCCGCACAAGGAAACCATACGCTTTCTACACGCTTATTCCAGCC
>CAVCDC010000088.1:0-11484 GCA_963600865.1 Firmicutes bacterium CAG:103 | reverse complement strand
AATTGGTCAAGATAGGAAGGAGTAACCACCTTATCCGTACTTGTTCTAAGTGTATCTTCATCCGCCACACCCGTCAAGTCCTTGCCTCCGAGAGTCAACTTCGTAACCTTGGCTACCTTTGCCGTTAATTCGTCAAAAGTAGCCTTGAGGATAGTTTTCAAAAAAGTGACGGTATCAGTTATTGTGTTGTACTTCCACCATGTGCCATCGCCACCAGTCGCTAACGCTTCGTCGGAAGCAAGCGACCCACAATCAACGTGTTGTTCCCAATCACGCATTCTGGTACCGTTACTTGTCTGCACTGCGGAAATAATACCTTGCAAGAAGATATAGTAATAATCCGTGCTACCTATTTGTTGAGCTTCCTCCTCTTCGCTTTCGGGAATAGACATTCCGTAGATGTCTATTTGCTGCCCAGGAAAAACCAAGGTGGCCTTTCCATGATTAGTGTTAGATGAACGAGGGATAGCTACATAGACATATTTCTTTCCATTATCGGGAAACATAGAAGGGAAAGCCTCCAATTCCCAACGTTGATAATTATGTCCAGCATCATAGCCTAAACCTTCAATCCCCTGCATATAACACAGAATATATGCACCTGACATTACACCACACTGTGCGTAAGCAGGGTCGCCAAGGGCGTTGAGCTGTATAGTTAACGCTGTGTCGGAAATCCAATAGTTTACAGTTCTTGCTTCTGTTGCCATCATAAAAATTATTTATATTGCAAAAATAAAAAAACAACAAGGAACAAAGGGGACAAAATAAAAAGTGCATGATTCAATCTTTCGCGTGAAAGGTTTGAGTCATGCACTTATAAATCAAGTTTATTTCGTAATACTAAACACGAGTAGAGCCATTGATGTCGAGTTTAGCGGTAAAAGATACAGCATACATTTCCGTACCTGTATTATCAAAAATGGTAGTCTCTTCATCAGGGATAATTGTGCAAGGTACCCAAACATCTTCTACTTCCAGCCATATATGTTCGCTCATCAAGAACTCATGCAAGTACCATTCCAACCAATCCTCAGTCAAGGGGTCGGACTTAAACGACCACGACTGTCTGTCATTGCTCTTTTTTACAGTAGAGCGAGAAAATGAGTTGAATGTTTCTTGCCTTGACACGGTATAAGAATTAGACGTAACGGAAAGGGATTTGCTATAAGCCTTTGGCACACTTATACTTTCTAATACGCCAAAACCATTGATAAAACGGAATACGGTACGCTTATTGGCTTCGGACGCTGGAAGTGCATAGACCCTATGCCCGCTAAAAGTCTGCTCTCCTTCTTGTGTTATCGTAACGACTTGGGATGTCGGCGGAATTAACGATCCACTATCCTGCAACGTCTGTCCAGTACTGTAAGATGGAGTATAGGCATAACTTTCTCCCACAGCAACAAGATGTGGCGAGGATGTCGGTTTGCGAGTCATGGCTGTTACTGATTTCGTTTCGCCAGACTGCAACCGCTCAAAATCAGAAAAACCACCGAAAAGCGTGCGACGGAAATAAAGCTCCCACATGGTATTCAAACCTCTCTTTACGGTACCATCCAACATATACTCTTCCTGGGCAAAAACTCGAAAGGCGACATAAGGATAAGTGCACGCATGGGGCGTATATTCGTAAGAATCTCTCAATGTGCGCAAAGCGGAAGAAATATCTACATATATATAATTATTCGCTTCCTCTTTCTCCACAGTTGCAGACATATTAATGTCTTCGGTATTACCCTCGGTGTTTAAACCGCAGGTAACCCGAATGATGACGCGATGAAAAGATGGATAAATAATGTTACCATCCGAGTCTTTCCCGGTCTTAACGTCTGGCTTTATCTTGAAAGTAATCGGGTTACCGTTGAAGATAGAACCCGACATGAGAGTAATACTTGTTGGCATAAAAACTCCTTTTTGTTGTAAATTATAAACTATAAACCTCCAATTCTACCTCGCCAATACCATCGGTTACTGAAATATCGCACGAAACTTTGTTGATAAGACACTTCTTTCCGTCAATATCCCACCACTCCTTCCAATGATTGGGGATGTCGGCTATCTGAGCCACAGAAGCCGAACAGGATATACGATACTTCTTTCTATTTAAGAGAAAGTAAGCATAATCCAACATAAACGTGTCGAAAAGTCCGCGGTTTTGAACCGAAGAGTCACACAATGGTGAACCTGCCCATTCTGGCTGCTTATATGCTCTAATCTTCAGAGAGAAACGTTCACCCGAGCCAATACCTGCTTTATTGCCGTTGTAATCAAAGACATTGCCCCAGTTATCCATAGTGTCGGACGTGAGGGCGTATTCTCCTGAAACGGTACGCCATTTGTAATTGCGGAAGAAATCGTAATTATAGCCGTAGGTCTCCGTCGTCATGTTGGTTCCGCCACCACGCATCATAGCAATGGCACAACCCCAATCGTAACTTTGTAGGGGAGAATTGCCGTCGTCCGTATCGGACGGATCGTAAGACTCTATGAGTTTCAGAACCTCCGTAAGGTAGAAGTCTGCCCAAGACGAAGATACCGTGTTACGAATACGCTGTTCCACGAACTCATGCTCCATGTCTTCGTCAACATAAGCGGCAAGGACGGGTTGTAAACTGCTTTCGTTGATTTTGGTGATAGCATAAGTCTTTCCGTTCTTGGTGCCCGTCACGGCACCAGACGCAAGCAAAAGTTCCTTGTTGTAGTTTACATCATTAAAAGATATTGGCGTGAAATCAATAGTGAAATCTTGAATGAAATCTTCATTGAGTGTAGAGCAATCCCCATATTCAACGCCCTTCCATTGTCCCACCTCAAACAGGGTAGCCCTCAATTCGTCGGCTGTTTTTGCATCTCCATCTACCTTTACGCGATAGGCGTTACCAGTCGTCAAGTCGACATAAACATTCTTGTCACCATTGCTTATGTTGCGGAATATATCTTGATAGAGGTTAGCCCGGTATACCGTGCGATCCTCGGGATAGTCGATATAGTTGTAATCCGTATCGTACCCGGTGTTAATGTTTTTGTTGGCATCTTTTACATACTGTTTCTGTTCTTTCAGATCAACCTCGTTGGAATACCTTTGTCTTACGCCTGTAATCTTCTCGCTAATAGGCACGATTTCATGTATCTGCGCATGAAGGGTCCTGGGTGTAGATGGTTGTTTTCTGAACACATCTCGAATGAGGTACGCCGTTACCTTCTTTTGTTCGTAGTCGTAAGAGAATTTGACACCAAAGGCATTTTCGAGAGAGTCGATGATGGTACTGACACTTTCGTCCGGGAAGTTATCACTGTTGGCATACATCGCCATAATGTTTGCAGATACACTTTTTGACGTGATTGTAGATTCGAGCTGAATGCTCTGTATACTGTCCTGTCCTACCTTTTTTGGAACTCCGTCGATATAGAACGACTGTACCTGCTTTGGCTCGGGATTCTCGAATTCAAGTTGTCCACCGCAACCACGGGAAGACAGCCATTTGTTAATGGAATCCAAATCCTTATAATAAGGATTGTCTTCTGTTCCGTAGATAGCTTCAACGTCATACTGACAATGAGTAGTGAAGAAGCAAAGATGTTTGAAGTCCTCTATAGCCAGCAATGCCGATTTATCAAATTGCACACCCAAGTACTCAAACAGGCAATCAAGGAAATACAACACATAGAAGCAAATACCCGACTGCGGTCTATTTGCTTCAAGCACCCAATAAGGCGACTTATCTTCATAAAGGTTCGTACAATCCTTGGCGGGCACCACATTACTTGAGGTCTGCCCGTCATCATCCTTGGCGTAATGCTTATAGCATATTCGAGCATTGCAATACTTAGCGGGAGTGGCCCCAGCATAGCGGGAAGAAGCACCATATTCATCAGTGACATTGATAAAAGATGTTTTTACCTTAGGAATAACAACGTTCTCGTCCGTATATTTGCGCACAGTATCTTGCACTGCATACTGATTACTGCTGGTTTGACAAATACCAGGGTAAGAGAACCCCAGGGCTTGCGGTTCGATGGTAGACTCTAACACGTCATCCTTATCGGAATACACATCATCGTCATCCTTCTTACCATCGTACTTCACGCGAGCATGATACTTGTAGCTAATCTTGATATGGACATTGCCAATTTTCTCACCAATCTTTAAACTTTTCTTGTCTTTGTCGGGAATAGGAATATCCCGGCATTCCAGGTCACCAATCAAATCATCAAACGACTGCTCGTTGGCATCTATATTGATAGATAATGCATCAGTCACCTCCTCACTATCCTGCATCACAGCAGTACCACTGGCAAAGGGTATGCCATCGGCTATAATCTGCATCGGTGTATGCTCATAGTCAACTGGGCGAATATTGGAGTTTTGGTCGTCAATATTCTTCAGAAAATGCCTATTGCCCTCCAATGGTATCTCCACAGGATAGGAAAACATCTCCGTCGAATTGAAAAGAGGATTATTGAAGTCCACACTGATAGAAAAATCATCTGTCAGTGCAAGCGGTTTTTTATTGGCGAGAATTACAAGTTTGCTATTCATCTTTCGTTACTCGTTTTCTGGTTCTTTGATTTGCGCTTCATCATGCAGGGTAATGTTTCCCGTCATATGGCTATACACGATGGTATCTTGATAAGCCTCTATCCCGCGATACGCCTTTACATGGACAGCACCACCCGTGGCGCAACACTGTACTGCGCCTTCAATGATTGCGTCGCAACAACACGTCAAAGAGGAACGGCCTGAAGCCGTTACCTTGCCAGCTTTAATACATCCATAGGCATAGTCAAGAAGCGTTATCTCTGCATCGTTCACTTTATTGTTATAAACCTGTGAATTATCATGTGCGATAACTTTCGCTTTACCCAGGACGTAAGCCCTTGCCTTATCATAGATATGGATAGGTTCATCGGTGGCAGTAATGATTACTTTCACATACTGCCGTGCCTTTTCGGGGCACTCATTGAGATATACACCAGCTTCGTTCATATCTGCCCGAAGGTCAGGATATATGACAGGCAACTCTTTGCAAATAATATCTGCATACTTGCTATTGACAACATCATCCCAATTGTCAACCCAGGTTTGCATCATCTCTCCAGTGCTGCCTGATTCCAACATCTGCTTGTAACCCTTAGCGCAAGCCTTGCGGTCGTGACAGGCTGCATCGCAGATTTCTTTGAGATTAGTATATGGATCTTTCTGTTCCATGATTGCAATGCTTACTTTTCCTTGTTCTTGTTATCCACTTCCTCAACAGCCTTGGTGAGGATAGCTTCATATCCCTTGATTTCTTCCTCGCTCACGATGTCGGCGAACTCATTGCGCAAACGTTCAATGCGCTCTTTGAGACCTTTTACACGAGCCTTGGTGGAAGACTTGTCTTTGCGAGTGATATACTTGATGATAGCATCCGATTCTTCCTTGTGTTTAGCTGCTGCATCACGAACCGCCTTTACCTCGGGACGGTCGTTGGCAATCTTCTCGGCCACCATTTGTGCAAAGCGTTCATCCCTTGCTTGGGCCTTCTCGTAGAAAGGTTTAAACTGGGTACGCAAGTCTTGTGGGTTGATGGTGAAAGTCTTTCTGATATACTCGATATATTCAGGGTCACCCGTTCTTTCACTCAATCGCAAATAGCACTCGCCTATTTCTCTATCTACAGCGGTATATATAGCTGGTAGAATGTCGCTTTCAATCTCCGTTGCCCTTGTTGCAAGTTCAGAAATCTCATCCTCGGTGTAAAGAGTGCCGTTTCCTTGTGCAACGCTCTTTTCATTTGCCTCTGCCATTGTCTTTGCCTGCTCTGCTTTGCTTGCCATCTCGGTACGAAGACTTCGCACCGTATTGACGCGCTCTTGCAGGGTAGGAGAGAGGAAGTGGCGTAGCTGCATCAGGTTAGGCATAGTGGCAGCAATGCTCTCTCCATTAGGATTTGCCACAATACCATTATAAGTAAGCGGCTTTACCGACAAGTCAGGCTGCTCCTCGGGGAAGAGAGACTGCTTAGTTTCTTCAATAATCTTCTTTTTCTGTTGCTCGGCATATTCCGCTTGTTCCTGCTTGGTGGGTCTGCCAACGTGACGTTTGGCGATCATCTGTGAGGTCATGTCCGTTGTGTCGAAAGTTTGCAGGTAGGTAAGCATAGGGCGAACACGGCGGTTGTAATCACGGAATCGACGTGAGTCTCTGACAAACGTCTGAGCCTTGGGGGTGTTTACTAAAAGTTCAAGTCCTTGCTCAAAGGCTTCTTTCTGCTCCGTTGTTAACATTCTTGCATTGAGGGCAGGAGTAAGCAACTGGATGATTTGTTCTTGATTATATGTTTCCATAAACAAACGTATTTAGTTTCCATTAAAATAACAAGGGAGAAACAAACATTCTGGAATCATCCTGATTGTTCTGATAGCCCTCGTTCTGTTCTTGGATAGAGCTATTGTTGTTCTCCACGTTCTCTTGATTACTGCTCTCCTTTTCCTTGATCATCCTCAGAATGGAATTTCTAAGGGATATGGCTTCATCGTGTGCTTGTGAGCGACGTGACTTGTCGATGTTCAACACGGTGGTACGGTCTTCCAAATGAGCCACGATAAGCCTACGAGCCTTTTTAAGCATCCTATCCCTATCGTCAGCTTGGAGAAGATTATTGATGAAATCCTCACCGAAGGACTCCTCTATATATTCTTCCTGAATGAATCGAATATCAGGGATGAGTCGGATGAATTTGTCCCTATTATCGTAGATGTCGATGTATTGTTGAAGAACCGTACAAGTGGGAATGAGTAAGTCGTGGTGAAGATAGTAATAATTGCTTTCTTGCCATAGCAATACGATTTCTTCGATGTTCTTATGCTCGTCTGTTTCCTCGGTATTGTTGGTGTCTTCGGTGTCCGTATCTGTATCAATGAGTGCGGGCGTGTTTACATCCTTGGCCCATCCCTCTAAGAGTAAAAGTGTATTGTTAAGAGAAACCATCGCTTCTTTCCTGAAGCCAGCGATACCCTTGTCAAGAAGTTTTTCACTTGCCGAATCATAGTCATTGCTTGAAGCGATATTCACTCCAGCTCCATTCACGGAAATCAATTGCTGATATGCGAAACGAGCCATTGCATCATTGGCGACCATGCGTTGTGCATTCAGTAAAAGTTCCTCCCATGGCTTACCTACATAGGTGCCATTGATAATGTCGGAACTGAAATCATCTGCATCTATGCTCTTATAATACTCGCACAAGCGATTATAGAGCGACGTGCCCAGTTTGTCCTTCAAAAAGTCTTTTTCACTATTGTCAAGGACTCCTTGAAGGTTGGCTATCTCGTCGATGGCATTGCTCGGAACGTGAAGCCTTAGTTCTTGGTCGGTGGAAATTATCATGTCATATCTATTTTATCCGTTAAACAATCAGTCCTATTCCTGTGTAGTAACGCCCGTCTTGGAATTGTCCAAGGTGGTAAGTACTTCACGGTCTATCTGCCAAACCAAATGCTCGTCCCAACCATTGAACCTGCTGATTACCTCCAATGGTCGGAGCATGAGCTGCTGCAATGGGGCAAACTGAATTTGCTTCACGAGGAAACGTTCCCTTAGGTCGGTACCTCCTGAAGAAGTAGCGTCGCCAGGGGTGTTACCAATCAACTTGCTGTCAAGTCCCATCGCGAAGAAGATGATGCTCGAAATCTCTTGTAACTCGGTCTTTTCGGCTGTTGCCTGACTATTGTTCTTGCTCTCTATCTCCACGATTTCCCATGCCTTATGCTCGTTTCCGTCACTTCCAATGAAAGAAGCAGAAATAAGTGCTTGCCCAGCATTGTCGGGATTGGACAGCCAGTTATTAATGCTCGAAAAGATTTCGCCTTGTATCTGTGCCATAGACTTCTTCTTAGCCTCTTTATCCTGTTGATTGTAGAGTCTTTGCAAATACTCCTGGTGAATGTAGATAACACGGCCAATGATGTTGCTGTTACGCTTGCGTGTAAGCCTATCATCCACGATGGTAAACGCGTATTCAAAGATACTTCCAGCAAAGATGGAGTGCCAAAGCGCATCGGCATAATAGGGGCCACCAAAATCACGGGGCGACATGATGAATCGGGTAGGGCGACTTTTCCTGTTCACTCGCTGTTGGCGAGCTTCGCGCACCTTGCGCTGCAAATCCTTTACAGCCGTTGTAGTAGGCAAATAGGGGATTGCTGCAATTTTGATGTTTTCCGGCTTCAAAGTACCCCGATACTGTGTTGCATCCAACCAGCTATTAGACACATAAGCATTATTGATACGATAATTGGAATCCATGCGCTCCAGTCGAGTCGTGAAGATGCTTCTATGTTTGAGACCTATTACCTTGGGAGTCCATTGCGATGTGGGTACAGGCGCACCGTTCTCGCCCAGTTGCCTTTGGTTGAGTTGTAACTCGGCAAAGCATTGCGACATAAGAGCCATGTCGCCAGCCATATCAAGGAATGTTTGCATCAGATCGTTGTCGCTAACAAACTGTTGCACTTCTTTGTTTGTTTGTCTCCAATTGTCGAGTTCTTTTCTCAAAGAGGCGATTTCCTCTGTGCCCTCCATACCATTATTATGAAGGTCACGAATTTGCCCATTGAGTAACACGCCAGCCGTTTCGTAAGGGATATATTTCTCCGTGATATTACCCCCCACATACTGCGTATAGTGATATTTTGGCTTAGGTCCATGACCAACGAGAACGCGCTTGATGAAATCTATGCCAGCAGCCGTGAATGGTGACATACGGGAAAGCATCCATACCAAGTTGGGCAAACGATTGTTGATGCCCCATTCCATGAAGCCCAAGCCATCTATGCCAACACCTTTTGGCTTGGCAAGGTTCTCACCACCACTTGAAGCAAAGATAGTAGAAATCTGCCGACGTGCAGCAGAACCAGTAGCCGTGCCATTAGAAGACATACCAGCATTACTGATAAGCATATCGTGAACATAGTCATTCCAAGAGAAAACCTTGCCACCTTGCCCTGGAATGATAAACTCATCAGGGCGAACCATATTGTAGCCTGCTTTCTTCAACTCCTCACTACGATCTTGGAGTTCATTTAAGTTCGAGACTGTACTTGCCATCTTGTTTTTTGTTTAAAATATTGTTATCCTAATTACTTCTTAGACCTTATCTTTTCCATCTCCTCGTTCTCCTTGGAGAGACGTTCGAGGTGTTCCAACACCAAGGAATAACTCTGGTTGTTCACTTGGTCTTCTGTAAGCCCCGCATACTTCTGCATCGTGGCGGTGGTGGCGGTGTATATCTCCAACGGACTGCCAGGCTTCCTCTTGCCAGTGGATTGCACCTTGAAGACGTGCGGGAAACGCTTGCTCAGTGCGTTCATGATGCCTGTCCACCAGAAGAGAACCACTTGCCACTGGGTCTCGTTGAAGCCGCGGAAGTAATCAGCGTTCTCGCTACACTGACTGCTGTCATAATGGAAGTCATACCTCACCATGCCCGTATTAGCGTCAATATACTTCGTCTTTCCGTTGAAGATGGTGGCAAGAAACATAGACTTCGATAGTTCCACATTAGCCGTCTGCTTTTCCATCTGCGCTTTCGTAAACGTGCCCTTTTCCGTCATCTTGACAAGCGAGTTACTGAGCTGCGTGTAAGTCTGCATCATGTCAGAAGCAAAACGATATTGTGCCCAGGAAAAGCCATCCAAGTCAGGACGTGGACCACGAAATTCTTTCTTCCTCGAAAACCAACTATTTGATTTCTTCCTTTTAACTGCATCATAAGGGAAAAGAGTCAGATACATTCCGTTATCGTTATCAAGCCAACCCAATACATCGGCTCCTTGCGCCATATACTTTGCTGTACCCTTGTCCTCGATTTTCGTCTTGGGCGACAACCAATAGTTGACTTGCCAAAGATAAAGCGGGAAGGGTTCCTTATTTCCATTCATTTGGCAAAGGTAATATTGCTTCTCCTTTGGCAATGATGTGTCGATACCCTCCACAATCTCCAGTCCCGAAAGGGCGAAGAAAAGAGCCACTTTCACTTTCTGCATAGAGAACGAATGATAACGGTCTTGTCGCTCCACTTGCTCACGCATTACATCGGCAATTAGCTCCAGTTGCTCGGTAGTACAACCGTTCCAGTGCTTAGGGAGAATGATATTTACCTTCTTTACCATGTGATTACATTTCCTCGATTATCCACTAAAGAACCATATTTGATTGCATTCAATCTATTTAGCCAGCCATTGATAAACCTCTTTTGTGAAGGTCTCGCCTTTACGATACTTTCAAGGAACTGCTTGCGGCGTGCCTTGATTCTATCGAATAACACAGATGGACTCTGCTTGTTGATAGCTGCGATGGTTTGCTTTCCAACAAGACCATCCGCTTTCACACCCACCATCGACTGCACAATGGCAATACCAGGAGAACCACTGCCCCAAAGCCAATCCACAAGGATGTTGGCAATGCTTTGGTCTTTGATTTCATCGGCTTTCCAACGGTTCCAGTAGCAGCGGCGCATAATCTCGGTAGCGTCTTTGTCTGTGATAAGTTTCAAATCATCCACATCAACGTCACCGTCACCATCCTTGTCATAGCCTTGTTTCTTCCATGTAGCGATGGTAATGCCTTTGTTGGTGGCTCCTCCTCTATCCAAAGGGTCGTTAACGAAACCGCCCTCAAAAGAAAGGATGAATTGTGCGAGAGGTCTTATCTTTGCCATATAAAATCTTGTATTAATGTTGTTGTTTGATAAGGCAAAGATAGTCTTTTTCATTGTCAAAGCGGGGACAAATCTATTTTTTGTCGCACAAAAAGCCCCGACATTTCGCCCAAATAAAGACTTAATGCCGAGGTTATGAAAGTAATGAAGCTGAAGAAAAAACTCTAATACTGATTACTCTGTCGTCTTGTTGGCAAGGAGTGAATCCCAACCACCACTTTCTGGCTCCGTTACATAGAGGTTAGGATAATTCACACTTGACAATTTCGCCTCGAAGGTTGTGCTGCGGTCGTCGTCGCTCTTGGCACCCGTATCTGACTTGATGCCACCAGAATCAAACTTCACCTTACGATCAGGATCGTACATAATCTGTGACTTACTATTGTCCTTCACAATAATAAAGATGTCACGGTTATTGATGGCGCGAGCCAGCTTACCAGCAGCCTCGTTTACAGAATCAATACCAAAATTGCAAGTCAACTCGAATCCCTTGCGATAACCGAGTGAAGAACCCTGAATCTGGTTGGTATCATCCTTACACTCCACCTTGTAAAGTCCCTTACCAGACTTAAACACAGGCGTAGAATAAGTGTTCTCTGTTGCGACAAGCTCACTCTCCAACTCGCTCTTTAGACCAAGATATACATTAATGCCAAGACCCGCACGGTTCTCCAAGCACTCAGCGTCATTGAGTACATCCTGGAGTTGTGGGCACGTTACTGTTTCAGCCATAGTCGTATATGTTTTTAATGAATGAAAATGAAGTAATGGCGACGGA
>CAVCDC010000087.1:0-11847 GCA_963600865.1 Firmicutes bacterium CAG:103 | reverse complement strand
TAAACCCTGAATTGGTGATTTGTCATTTAGATGCCAAAGCTTCGATGCAGATTGATTTGAACATTAACAAGGGACGTGGTTACGTTCCAGCTGATGAGAACCGTCAATTCTGCACAGACGTTAACGTCCTTCCTATCGATTCAATCTACACCCCAATTAGAAATGTAAAGTATGCAGTTGAGCCATATCGTGTCGAGCAGAAGACTGACTATGACAAACTTGTACTTGAAATTTCTACAGATGGTTCCATTAGTCCAAAGGATGCACTGAAGGAAGCTGCAAAGATTCTCATCTATCACTTTATGCTCTTCTCTGACGAAAAGATTACACTTGAAAGTCCTGAGCAGGAGGGTAATCAAGAGTTTGATGAGGAAGTGCTTCACATGCGCCAGTTGCTTAAGACGCGTCTTGTAGACATGAACCTTAGTGTTCGTGCTCTCAACTGTCTGAAGGCTGCTGATGTAGAAACACTTGGTGACTTGGTTCAGTACAACAAGACTGATCTCTTGAAGTTCCGCAACTTTGGTAAGAAATCGCTCTCAGAGCTTGATGATTTGCTTGAGGGTCTGAATCTTTCTTTTGGAACTGATATTTCTAAATATAAATTAGACAAAGAGGGATAATCCCTTTTTGTCCTAACGTAAAAACAAAATGAGACACAATAAAAAATTCAACCATTTAGGTCGTACTGCTTCTCATCGTAGTGCAATGTTGGCTAATATGGCTACATCACTTATCTTGAGCGAGCACAAAAGAATCACTACGACCCTTGCTAAGGCAAAAGCTCTTAAGCAGTATGTAGAACCCTTGATTACACGTTCAAAGAATGATACTACAACTTCTCGTCGTGTAGTTTTCCGTTATCTTCAGAACAAGGAGGCTATTAAGGTTCTCTTTGGTGAAGTAGCTGAGAAGGTCGCTAATCGTCCTGGTGGTTATACTCGCGTCATCAAACTTGGTACTCGTCAGGGTGATGCTGCAGAGATTGCTTTTATCGAGCTTGTTGACTTCGATGAGAACATGGTTAAGGCTTCTAAGGTTGCCAAGAAGACTCGTCGTAGTCGTAAGGCCAAAACAGCAGAGGCTCCTGTTGCAGATGCTACAGAAGTAACTGAGGCTCCCGCTGAAGAGGCTCCTAAGGCTGAATAAGATTTTATCTCAAGTCATAGTAATAAGGGTGTGTCATAAATTATGGCACACCCTTTTATCGTGTTGTGGAATAGTATAGGGACGGGGGTATATGCATCACCCTTCATGCTAATGTTCTTCTTCTTTTTAGTCATTTCTCTCCAATTTTGCGACCATGAGTTTTTCCTTTTATTTAGTTTTTAGGGATTTCCCTATTTCTAATTAGGGAAACAAAATTTGTTTATGTTATGTAAATGTGTTATTTTTGCAATGTTTTTAATAGATATGAATATGAAGAAGATTTTGGTTTACTTTATAGGAGGATGCCTGTTGTTGAGCAGTTGTGATACTTATACAGGAACAGGCGCTTATGCAGGTGGAACATTAGGCTCTGTTTTAGGTTCTGCTATTGGAGGTCTTAGCGGAGGACCCCGTGGCTCTGACATGGGCACTATTATAGGTATGGTTGGTGGTGCAGCAGTTGGTGCAGCCATTGGTAGTCAGGCTGACCAGAAACGAGCCAATGATATAGACCAGTATGAGAGAGACCGTGCAGCTCGTCGCTCTCAGAACGGAGCTTACGGTAATTCTCAGTATGGAAATTCAGGGCGTTATGACCGTCCCATAGATGAAGATATGACATATTATGGCAGTACATCTGACAGCAATAAAGGAATCTTTGATTCCACCAACAGCGGTGATGACCGTCTTTACGACTTCAATGGTAAAGACTATGTCGGCGACTATAGCGCTCAGGCTCCGAAAACAAGTTTGCCCAGTTCTACTGTGACAGAGTTAGGTAATAAATTGTCTTATTCACCGAATTTAGAGATAGTCAACGCCCGTTTCGTGGATGACAATGAAGATGGTAAATTGAATCGCAACGAAACGTGCAAGTTGATATTTGAGATTATGAATCGTGGAACTCAACCCGTTTGTGATGTTGTTCCTACTGTAGTTGAAACGACAGGAAACAAGCACATATTCATTTCGCCCAGCATACATGTTGAGGAAATAGCGCCTGGTAGGGGAGTGCGATATACAGCAATGGTTAAGGCGGACAGCCGTTTAAAGGGAGATCATGCTCGCTTCTGTGTGTCAGTAGTCTATGGTGGTAAAGCAATCTCCAAGATTAACGAGTTTAATATACCGATTGATTCCAAGAAGAAATAGTTATTTTTCTTGCTATAGATATTTATAGATAGTTGTCCTTACGACGGCTCATCTCTCACGACATATGTTTCACAGCTCATGGCTTTTCGCTATGGGCTGTGTGTTTTGTGTGTTGATTGCTTTCTGTCAGGTTGTTTTTCCCTGTTGGATATAGTATGGCGGAATTCTTCTCTTGCGGAGATTTGTCTTGTAAGTTTTTATGAGAAGAGTTCTTCTCTTGTGAGTTTTTCTCCAATAATTTGTTGTGATCAGAGTTTTCTGTCTGCGAGCCTTTGCGTGAAGATTCCTTTTCCTGCAGACTTTTGTGGATAGTCTTTTTGTCTTGAGTGCCTTTTTGAGGGACTTTTTTCTTCGAAGAGTCAAATTTCCAACTATTTGGCAGTGTAAAGTCAGTTTCCAATACTTCAAAGTCAATCTTTGGCAGTTTGGGATCTCCAGGTTTGAAAGGTACAGGATTTTCTAATAGTTCCACTTTGACAGGAGCCACGCCCTGTGAGAGCATTCCGATTTCCTTCGCTGCTCCCCACGATAGGTCGATGATTCTGCCCCTTCCGAATGGCCCTCTGTCAATGACCTTTACGATGACGCTTTTGCCGTTGTTGAGGTTTGTGACCTTCAGATTCGTACCAAACGGGTAAAATCTGTGTGCGCAGGTGAGGCTGTCGTGGTGCATTCTCTCACCGCTTGCCGTCCTTGCTCCAGTCGTTTTTTTTGAATAGTATGACGCTTTGCCGTGCTGTTTTTGTGCGAGGGCAGAGACGTGGCACGCGACGAATGCGAGTGCGGCTAATAGGTATCTGTAAAGAGGATAATATTTCATAGGTTTTCAGGACTGTTGATGGGCATTTCGCCCCATCTTGTTGGAAATAATGCTGCAAAAGTAATAAAAAATGTTGAAAGATACAAGTAAATATCATATTATCAGTATCTTTGCAGTACTTTTGACCTTGTGTTCTGAAAGTATTTCCCCAAAGATACATGTAGAATACATGGCTGTGCAAACTTAAAACCTAAGAGAAATGGAGAAGTGTATACCCCAAGAGTGGAATAAGTTTTACCTGAAGGACGTGTCGTTTGTCAATTTGATGATGCGTCGAATCTATAACGTCCTCATCGTAGCCAATCCTTACGATGCCTTCATGTTGGAGGATGACGGCCGCATAGAAGAGAAAATATACAATGAGTACATGCAGCTCGGTCTGCGTTATCCTCCCACATTTACTCAAGTGTCCACAACGGCAGAAGCCGCTCAGGTATTGGAGTCGACAGTAATAGATCTCGTTATCTGTATGCCAGGCAACGCAGATAATGACGCCTTTGATGTGGCGCGCGACATTAAGGGTAAGTTCCCGAATATTCATTGCGTCGTTTTGACCCCGTTCTCGCATGGCATCACCAAGCGCATGGAGAACGAAGACCTGAGCATTTTCGATTATGTGTTCTGTTGGTTGGGCAATACCAATCTCATCCTCTCCATCATCAAACTGATAGAAGACCGAATGAACCTGGAACATGACATACAGGAGGCAGGCGTGCAGATGATACTCTTGGTGGAAGACTCCATCCGATTCTACAGTTCTATATTGCCCAATCTCTACAGCTATATCCTTGAGCAGAGCAAGAACTTTTCGCAGGAAGCCCTCAACCGTCATGCCGCAACCATGCGCATGCGAGGTCGTCCAAAGGTTGTATTGGCGCGGACCTATGAAGAAGCCATGAAACTCTACGACAAGTATTCCGACAACACATTAGGCGTTATCAGTGATGCCCGTTTCCCCTTGGATTCCACCAAAGTGACACCCCAACAAGCGCGATACCGTACCGATACGTTCGGAAGGGAGAAAGACCCAGAGGCAGGTCTCAAACTTTTCCGCTACATTCGGCAACATGACCCGTTTGTCCCTCTGATACTTGAAAGTTCAGAGAGTGATAATCGAGCCAAAGCCGAGGCAGAAGGTTTCCGTTTTGTGGACAAGAACTCAAAGAAGATAAGTGTAGACCTCCGTAAACTGATGGAAGAGCATTTGGGCTTCGGTGATTTCATCTTCCGCGACCCCAAGACCCATGCGGAGATTATGCGCATCCATAGTCTGAAGGAGTTGCAGGACAATATCTTCAAGATTCCCAACGACTCGATGCACTATCACATCAGTCGCAACCATATGAGTCGTTGGCTTTGCGCACGTGCCATCTTCCCCGTCTCCGCCTTTTTGAAGAACATCACTTGGGACTTGTTGCAAGATGTGGATGTCCACCGCAAGATCATCTTTGATGCCATCGTGCAGTACCGCCACATGAAGAACATTGGCGTGGTGGCCGTGTTCGACCGCATGAAGTTTGACAAGTATGCCCATTTCGCTCGCATCGGTGAAGGCTCTTTGGGTGGAAAGGGTAGAGGCCTTGCTTTCCTCGACAATGTCATCAAGCGTCATCCCGAGTTCAACCAATACGAGAATGTAAAGGTTCAGATACCGAAGACCGTGGTGCTCTGTACCGATATCTTCGATGCCTTTATGGAGAGCAACAATCTCTACCCCGTAGCATTGAGCGATGCTAATGATGATGAAATTCTGAGCCATTTTCTCAAGG
The DNA here is from genome assembly GCA_963600865.1 of Firmicutes bacterium CAG:103. GTDB lineage: Bacteria > Bacteroidota > Bacteroidia > Bacteroidales > Bacteroidaceae > Prevotella. Next base: position 6,957 of record CAVCDC010000087.1, on the reverse strand, counting down.
CACAGCTCCCCGATACGTTGATAGCCGACTTCTTCACTTTCTTCGAGGCGACGAAGAGTCCTATAGCCATCCGCTCCAGTTCTCTGTTGGAAGATGCACATTACCAGCCGTTTGCAGGTATCTATTCTACATATATGATCCCCTTCCTCGACGACAAAGAGCAGATGCTCAGGATGCTTGCCTGTGCCATCAAGGGCGTTTACGCCTCTGTGTTCTATCGCGATTCCAAGGCCTATATGACCGCTACGAGCAATGTCATCGATCAAGAGAAGATGGCAGTTATCCTGCAGCAGGTGGTGGGCAATGCCTATGGTGACCATTTCTATCCCAACATGAGTGGCGTGCTCCGTTCGATCAACTATTACCCCATAGGCGACGAGAAGGCGGAGGAAGGTATAGCCAGCCTTGCCCTCGGGTTAGGCAAATACATCGTGGACGGCGGTCAGACCCTTCGCGTCTGTCCCTATCATCCCCATCAGGTGCTCCAAACTTCCGAGGTAGAAAAGGCATTGAGTGAGACTCAAACCCAGTTTTATGCCCTCGACATGAAGCATATAGGATTAGACTTCAAGGTGGACGACGGTTTCAATATCCTGAAGATGAAGGTCAAGGATGCGGTAGTCGACGGGTCGCTTAATCTGATAGCCTCCACCTTTGACCCCTACGACCAAGTCATCAATGATGGTGTGTATGAGAACGGTCGCAAGTTGATTACTTTCTCCAGTGTGCTCCAGCATGGCATCATCCCTCTGCCAGAGATTATGCAGATGTCCATGAGGCTCGGTGCCGAGGCGATGCGCCGCCCCGTGGAAATCGAATTCGCCTGCAATGTCAACGCCGACAAGCCCAGCGAGTTCTACCTCCTTCAGATACGCCCCATCGTTGATGCCAAGGAAACACTCGACGAGGATGTGAAGTCGATACCCGACAGTGATTGCCTACTTCGTTCGCACAACTCGCTCGGCCACGGCATCAGCGAGGATGTGACGGATGTCGTCTATGTGAAATATGATGACAATTTCTCAGCTATGAACAACTACTATGTTGCAGACGATATCGAACGCATCAACCGTCAGTTCCTTGCCGACGGCAAGAACTATGTCCTGATAGGCCCTGGTCGATGGGGTTCCAGCGACCATTACTTGGGAGTGCCCGTGAAGTGGCCGCATATCAGTGCCGCGCGCATCATAGTAGAGGTGGCGTTGAAAAACTACAACATAGACCCGAGTCAAGGCACCCACTTCTTCCAGAATCTCACATCCTTCGGCGTGGGATACTTTACCGTGGACACAAATGTAGAAGAAGGAGGATTGGTAAACAAAGAGTTGCTCGACGCTATGCCTGCAGTAGAGGAGACCCAGTACGTGCGTCATGTACGTTTCCCTCACCCCTTGCGGATACTCATGGACGGTATGAAACAGGAGGGAGTAGTACTTATGCCGAAAGACAATGAACATACTTAAAGTGAAGAAAAACAACTTTTTCGACAAATAACTTGTGAAATTCAAATATTATATCTATCTTTGGCATCAAATAGAAAACTAAGACCTCATGAACAAATTACGTCTATCCGTATCTTTCGCTTTGCTCTGTGCGTTATTCATGCTGCCCCTGCCTTCTGCTGCAGTGGGTAATGGCTCTCCTACGGTAGCACTGGAATATCGCAATCCGATCATCCCTGGTTATCATCCAGACCCCTCGGTGTGCAGGGTGGGGGATACGTTCTATCTTGTCAACTCCTCTTTCCAGTACTTCCCTGGAGTGCCCATCTTCCAGAGCAAGGACTTGATACACTGGCAACAGATAGGCAATGTGCTCGACCGAGAGAGTCAGATTCCCTTGAAAGGAGCCAGTTCATGGCTTGGCATTTATGCTCCCACCATTCGCTATCATGAAGGCACCTATTATATGATAACCACCAATGTGGGCAATGGCGGCAACTTCCTCGTAACGGCAAAAGATCCCCGCGGGCCTTGGAGTGAACCCGTCTGGTTGAAGCAGCAAGGCATAGACCCCTCTCTCTATTTCGAGAACGGCAAGTGCTATATGGTCAGCAATCCAGGGGATGCTATTTGGCTCTGCGAGATCAATCCGAAGACTGGCGAGCAACTCACCGAGAGCAAGAAACTATGGCAAGGTGATGGTGGCCGTTACCCTGAGGGACCACATATATATAAAAAGGACGGATATTACTATCTGCTGATTTCAGAGGGAGGCACAGAACTGGCGCATCGCCTTACCATCGCCCGAAGCCGAAACATAGAAGGCCCCTACGAGAGCAACCCCGCCAATCCCATTCTTACCAACTGCAGTCGCCTCGGTCAGTCTTTGCAGATACAGGGCACAGGCCATGGTGATTTCGTGCAGGCCACGGACGGTTCTTGGTGGATGGTGTTCCTCGCCTATCGTAACTATGGCGGTTCTTACCACCATCTCGGGCGTGAGACCTATCTTGCCCCCGTGGAGTGGAAGAAGGGAGAATGGCCTGTGGTGAACGGTGCTTTACCTATCGATACATTGGTCGAGGCGAACACCCTGCCACCTGTTGTGTTGGCGAAACACTTGCTTGCTGATGACTTTGCCCCGACAACGGGCAAATATGAGTGGATGTATATCCAAAACCCCATTATGGAAAACTATGCTGTTCCCGACACTAAGATAAGGCGACTCTACCCCCACGGAACGTTGACGGAGAACAGTCAGCCCACATTCTTGGGGCGCCGCCAGGAGAGTGCTTCGTTCACGTTAGAGACATCCGTCTTGCCAGTTGGCAAGGTTCAGGCGGGACTCACCGTCTATCAGATAAACGACGGCCACTTCGACCTTGTTGTTTCCGAGAAGGAGATAGCTTTGCGTTGTAAGCTCAAGAGCATCGACTATGTGGTAAAGAGCGTCCCCCGCACAGCGCAAGGCTATACCAAACTCCGTATCCGCGGCAATGGCGAGATGTACACCTTCGAATATACGCAGGATGGAACCACCTATCATGAGTTAGGAGCAATGAACTGCAGTTTGGTGAGCACCGAGGTGGCAGGAGGTTTTACCGGCGTAACCTTGGGCATGTTTGTTGAGGGACAGGAAAAAAGCGGATATGCAGACTTCTCCTATTTCCACTATGTGGAGAAATAAAGATTTTTATCAACCTATTAAATAAAAGATGATTATGAAAAAGTATTTGGCAGAATTAGTGGGCACAATGGTGCTCGTGTTAATGGGCTGTGGCGCGGCTGTCAGCCTTGGTTGTGACAACGGAGTCGCTTCCACAGTGGTAGGTACCGCCTTTGCCTTCGGACTTGCCGTGGTAGGTATGGCCTATACCATCGGTGGCATATCTGGTTGCCACATCAATCCGGCCATCACCCTCGGTGTATTCCTCAGTGGCAGAATGAGTGGCAAAGATGCTTTGGGCTATATCGTGTTCCAGTGCATCGGTGGCGTGATAGGCGCAGCTCTTCTCTATCTCCTCACCACCACCTCAGGACTCGTGGGCACTGGTGCCAACGATCTTCAGGCTTGTGGTACTGGTACGATAGCCCCACTTGGTGGACTCTTGGCTGAGATTATCTTCACCTTTGTCTTTGTCCTCGTAGTGCTCGGCACTACTGCCAAGACTAACGGTGCCACCAACAATTTCGCAGGCCTTGCCATCGGTCTCAGCCTCGTGCTTGTCCATCTCGCCTGCATCCGCTACACGGGTACATCTGTCAACCCAGCACGTAGCATCGGTCCTGCTCTCTTCCAGGGTGGCACTGCTCTCGCTCATCTCTGGATATTCATTGTTGGTCCTTTGGTAGGCGGTGCTTTGGCTGCCGTAGTGTGGAAGGCCATCGATACAGTTAAATCGAAATAGTCGATAGTTTGAAACGTGTGTCTGCAAAATTGCTATCTGCATCTTACAAAATGTCAGAAAACATACGGCGTAAAGCGATATATTAACTTTTTTAACTCTATTATGGTACGAAAAGTCAGTGCAACATTTTGCCAATTCGTGCCAATGCCGTAAATTTGCAGACGTAAATCTAAATTGAATGTTTCATTAAAACTATAAATTATCAACCATTATGGCAGTAGTAGATTACAAAAAAATCGGACTTGTCAATACCAAAGACATGTTCGCAAGAGCTATCAAGGGCGGTTGGGCCGTTCCTGCTTTCAACTTCAACAACTTGGAGCAGATGCAAGCTATCATTCAGGCTTCTTCAGAATTGAAGTCACCTGTTATCCTTCAGGTATCCAAGGGCGCACGTAAGTACGCTAACCCTACATTGCTCCGCTATTTGGCAGAGGGCGCTGTAGAATACGCCAAGGAGTTGGGCTGCAAGCACCCTGAGATAGTACTTCACCTCGATCATGGTGACAGCTTTGAGACTTGCAAGAGTTGTGTAGACTTTGGCTTCTCTTCTGTCATGATCGACGGTTCTGCCCTTCCTTATGAGGAAAATATTGCGTTGACCAAGAAGGTGGTAGACTATGCACATCAGTATGGTGTTACCGTAGAGGGTGAGCTCGGTGTCCTCGCTGGTGTTGAGGACGATGTTGTAGCTGAGGAGTCTCACTACACCAAGCCAGAGGAAGTTGTTGACTTCGCTACCCGTACAGGCGTAGACTCATTGGCTATCTCTATCGGTACTTCTCACGGCGCATACAAGTTCAAGCCAGAGCAGTGCACACGCGACCCAAAGACTGGTCACCTCGTTCCTCCTCCATTGGCATTCGACGTATTGGCAGCCGTAGAGGAGCAGCTTCCTGGCTTCCCAATCGTGCTCCACGGTTCTTCTTCAGTTCCTCAGGAGTATGTTGACATCATCAACCAGTACGGTGGCAAGTTGCCAGACGCAGTAGGTATCCCAGAGGAGCAGTTGACAAAGGCTTCTGAGAGCGCAGTCTGCAAGATCAACATCGACTCAGACTCTCGTCTTGCTTTCACCGCTGGTGTTCGTGAGACATTGGCTCTCCACCCAGAGTACTTCGACCCACGTCAGTACTGCGGTAAGGCTCGTGAGTACATGGTTGACCTCTACAGCCACAAGATCAAGGATGTTCTCCACTCAGACAACAAGTTGGCTCAGCTCGACTAATTGTTTTTGAGAACACATAGTATTGGGCGGTATCCGTGATAGGGTACCGCCTATTTTTTTGTTTCCAAGAATATTTGCGCTATCTGTATACAAGCCTAAAATACACCCGGGTTTTTTCTTCGTGAGACCCGGGTATTTTTGTTACGAAACCCGGGTTTTTCATATGCGTACACCCGGGTATTTTTTTGAAAAGACCCGGGTGTTTTTTGAACTCCGATATAACTTTCTCTTTGTTAGAAAATCTGCGTCATCATGGAAACGCTATGAATTATAAGGTCTGCTGACTATGCTCAGCAGACCTGCTGACTCCAGTCGACAAACCTGCTGACCCGGCTCAGCAGAGCTGCTGAGCATAGTCAGCATCCCGAAGGAACTAAGTCTTCTAACCGCAAAGCCTATATGCTTCGACTCGCGAAGCTATGCTTCTACACTTCGGAACCTCTAATAGATATCACCCATCATAAGTAATGGTGAAAAATAAGTTGAGGTTTTTTACCCTTACTAAGACGTGCAGGATAAATCAAACATCGGGGTCTGCATGATATTTTTACCGTACAGGTCGGAATTTCTTGGGAAAATGAAAAAACGTCACTAAAGTTTTGGAAGTTACATAAGTGTTTTGTATTTTTGCGAAAAAATATGGATGCAATGTTTTTTACAATGACAGGTATTGCTATTATAGCAGTTGGTATCGCTTTTTGGACTAATACAAAGTCTGGGAGGCGTTTGATTTAAAATCTGTAATAAGCAAGGGCTTGATAAATGTTGTAATATGGATATTCAAAACGATGAGACATACCGCCGTGTACACTTTGCCGTCATGGCAATAGAGAGCGGCGCAAGGAATCTGGGCATTTCTGGCAAAGATATGCATGATCGTTTGAAGAAGCAAGGATTGATACATAATCGGCTCTTCAAACGGTATGAACAGCTGCATACGCAAAGTCTGCAGTGGGTGGCGGAAGACATAAGTGAAACACTCTTAAATTGGGAGGCAGAGGCATGATAAAGTTGTTTCAGGATCATATGTGGAAGTGAACTCTCCGCTTGTAAAATTAGGGAGAGCCAAAGTAGACTTTGGTCAAGGCTTCTATCTCACCAAGTTGCAGACGCAAGCTGAAACGTGGGCTACAGTAATAGCTGAAAGACGAAAAAGAGCAAGGGCTGTGGTATCTACGTTCTTGTTGGATATGGAGGCTGTAGGGCGAGATAATTACATAGTCAAGACGTTTGACGCATACGACCTTGAATGGCTTGACTATGTTATCGATTGTCGTAGGGGAGGAACTTTGCAGAAACAATATGATATTGTGGAAGGCGGTGTGGCCAACGATAATGTCATTGACACGGTGGAAGATTATGAAAATGGTGTCATTACTGCCGAGCAAGCATTGGGACAATTGAAGTACAAGGCTGTGAACCATCAACTTTGTATTCTCAACCAAGATATTGTTGACAAGTATTTGACGTTTGTTTCATCAATTATTATAAATGAGTGATAGATTATGAGAGACAATGTATTGTGGCGCAAGCAAAGCCGTATTATTGTGCTGTTGGCTGAGGCTCTGCATATCAGTGCGGAACGTGCGCTCGACATTTTTTATTCCACTGAGGTTTATCAACAGTTGAATAACCCCAAAACGGGTTTGCAGCTGATGGGCGACGAGTATATTCTTGAAGACCTCATCTATGAATTGAGGCAAAAAACGACTACAGAAAGTGTGGTAATATGAAACAAAATAACGATTAATATAGAGCTATAGAAGGTCTAAACATTTTACCATATTTTGCAGAATGTTCTTTGATGGTAACTATTCAGCTGCCCCTACAAACAGTTAGGGGTAGCTGTTAGCCTAATGGGTACGACTCATCTGCCATC
>CAVCDC010000086.1:0-12133 GCA_963600865.1 Firmicutes bacterium CAG:103 | reverse complement strand
TGGATATGCTTCACCTGGTCCATGTTCAACTCACGTGCCAACACCGACACATCGGCAAAACGGGCATAGAACTTCAGAGCCTCAGCATTGGAGATGTTCAGTTGGGTGGAGAGATGCACTTCCTCCCCCACCTCGTTGCAGTAAGCCATGACAGCGACATCACTGGCAATGACAGCAGAGATGCCCGCCTCCTTGGCAGCATCGATGATTTCCTTCATCGTGGCGATGTCCTCATCGTATATGACCGTGTTTACTGTGAGATAGGTCTTGATGCCGTGGCTGTTGCATGTTGCCGCAATCTCACGCAAGTCCTGTATGGTAAAGTGGTTGGCAGAGTGCGAGCGCATGTTCAACTTCCCTATCCCGAAGTAAACGGAGTCAGCGCCAGCCTGTATGGCTGCCGCCAAGGACTCTCGCGAACCGACAGGTGCCATCACCTCAAAATCATTGATTGTACTGTTCATGAAAATGTATCTTTCGTATTGCGGCTGCAAAGTTAGTGTAAAAAAATGAGTATGCGAAGGGAATGTTTATCTTTTTAGAGAAGAAAGACAAGATAACGGGATTTTTTATGTACCTTTGCTCCACGAAAGCTCCAATCTGGGAAGCTGAGCAATTTCAACCATGTCAATTAGCAATATAAACATCATGCAGAAAGACTCTTTGATGATGAAACGCATAGTGGCGTCAGTACTGGTCTGCACAGGACTGCTTGTCGGCACACCCTTGGCAGCCTGCTCCGACGAGAAGAACGACACGACAAAACCCTTAGACGAAGGGAAGATGACCTTCGCCCCTGGCGACAGCATTCCTGCCGCCGTCCTTGCGACACTGGACGTGGACAGTTTCTTCTCGTCCTCTCCCATCAGCGACGAGACCTTTGCCCTGATGTCAGGAAAGAGTTTCAAGAGCAACTGCACGGTGCCACGCAGTGACCTGCGCTACCTACGCTGCCTTCATGTGGACAAGGACAAGCATATCCTCGTGGGCGAGATGGTGGTCAACAAGACGATAGCGGACGATGTGCTCGATATCTTCCGCCAACTCTACCAAGCGAAGTATCCTATCGAGCGGATGCGCCTGATAGACTACTGGGACGCGGATGACGAGAGAGCGATGCGCGACAACAACTCGTCGTCGTTCAATTTCCGTTTCATCTCGCATACCACCACCGTGTCGAAGCACGGGAAGGGAATAGCCATCGACATCAACACGCTCTACAACCCCTACCATAAGACATTGGCTGACGGTACGGAAGTCATAGAACCTGCCACGGGGAAGCCCTATCTGGACCGCAGCAAGACATTCGACTACAAGATAGAGAAAGGCGACCTCTGCTATCGGCTCTTCAAAGCGAAAGGTTTCGACTGGGGCGGCGACTGGACCAACCGCAAGGACTACCAACACTTCGAACTACCGTCTTCTAAAGGTAAAAGGGTAAAAAGGGTAAAAAAGTAAAAAGGTAAAAGGATAAAAAGGTAAAAAAAGCATGACAGCATCAGTTACACAAGACTGCATAGAATCAGCCTATTGCTTCATCCATCAGAAGCTGAGGGTGTACGAGTATTCTTCCAATCCCGTGCAGAGAGACGACATCGAGTATGCCATCAGCCAGTATGTGGAGGGCATGAACAAGGAACTCTACTATCGGCTCTCAGGTGGTAAGGAAGACTATCTGCTCGACCATACCACCTTTGAGCACGACATGCGGGATGCCCAAGAGAAACTCGAACACCTGTTATGACACCGCGTTTCAGTTGTTGCTGCCACTGCCTTTCACGTCATCATTGCTGATGGTGCGCTCCGCCTTCTTCACACTTGCCTTGAGCGAACCAAAGCGATAACTGACAGAGAGGAAAAAACGTCTGAGGGGTTCTTTGCTCCATGATGTCTTCCTGAAGTTGAGACTCTCGGTAACGCTTGACTCCTCATTATATTTATTGAAGACGTTTCCGGCATAAAAGGTCACTTTCAGGCGCTTGTCGAAGAATGCCTTGCCCACCGTGATGCCGTACTCCATGTAAGAAGGCGACTTTCCCTGCAGTGACACACCTGGCGTATTGCCATAAAAGTCGAGGGTGATGGTCCAGTCTTTGGGCAATGTCTGCTCCAGTCCGGAGAAAGTATAACCGAACCATCCGTGATTTCTCAGCGTCATACCGTCAGAGAGGTCGTTATAACTTCCCCACAGATTACTGTAAAAACGAGTTGAGCTGAAGATGTTCCAGTTGACATAGGCTCCCAATCCCATGGTCTTGATCTTACCGATGTTCTGATAGGTAGAGTAAAGCACTTCTTTTCCCGTAGGATTCTTGAGACCCGCAATGTCGCGGTCATTCACCAACGTTGTCACCTCCTCGATGCTATTGTTCACAAAGGAGGCACGAGCGTTGAGGTTGAGACTGAACTTGCTGGTGTTGAGATTGAAGCCAAACGTAAAGGCATGGTTCTTCTCACTATCCAAGTTGGAGTTACCCTGACTGATGTTGGCAGGATCTATGTCATTGATGTAGGGGTTAAGGAAATGGATGCCGGGGCGGTAGATACGCATATTATATCCCAAGCGGAAGTTGACATAGTCGGACACACGCCAGCCTATGGCTACAGACGGAACGACATCGTCGAAGTTCTTACGGAAACTGTCACCATGTCCCAAGAGGTACTTCACGTCCTGCAGTGTATGTTCGTAGCGAAGTCCTAACCGCCCCGACCACTTGTCCCATTTCAGTCCGTATCCTAAGTAGGCGGCAAAGATATCGTTCGTGTGCTTGTAGTGCGAACTGTTATCGTTGTCATAGGTCCACTCACCGTTTTCATCTGCCCTAACGTTACGGTCGTCGTTGCTTCTGTTGCTGCGCAGGATGTATTTGGCGCCAGCCTCTATGGTATGCAGTTTGCCGACAGGCGTGGTGTAGTCCACTTGCAGCGTATGCTCAGTAGAGTTGGCTTCACGCTTGTAGTGTTGGTCTTCGAGATATGACAAATAATTGTCCCAACCCTCGGCAGCCTCTTTGCCGTTGTAATAGGAACTGGACTCATTGGTGTTAGGATTACTATTGACCTTGTATGAAAGCGTAAGCATGCGACCTTTTGTATGAAAAAGGCGTTGGTAGTCTATACTCCCGTCGAGAGCATACCAACTCTGTTTGGCATCAGTATGCCTGGCATAGCCGTAGAGCGTACGGGCATCAGAGGGATGATATCCCAAGGTATTCTCCTCTATGCCACCACTACCGCCCACGCCCCAGAAACCGAACGAGGCAGATACCAAGCGCAGACTGTCTATCTCGTAGCTCGCTTCCAGGTTGCCGGAGTTGAACGTGGAATGTGCCTTGCTGCTGTTTTCCGTCCTGACGTTGGCAGACGATGCCTCTATGTCGCCCAACACTTCGCGGGTGGTGCCGTTCCACACACGGGGCTGACTGCGGTAACGGTAATTGTATCTGCCGCTGACGGTGAGCTTGCCTTTCTGTACCGTACCGAACACATTGCCGCCAACACTCCCGTTGGTATTGCCACTGGTACCCACCGTGAGCGAATAGCCCTCCATGCCACCGCCCTTGGTGATGATGTTGATGATTCCACCAACGCCCTCGGCATCATATTTAGGACCGGGGTTGGTGATGACCTCTATGTTCTTGACCGTGTTGGCAGGCATGCTCTTCAGTACCTCGCTCGGGTTGTTGCTCATCATGTTGTTGGGCTTGCCGTTGACATACACCTTGAACGACGAACTGTTGTTTACCTTGATATTATCCTGTCCGTCCACTGTCACCATGGGCACCTTGCGCAGCATCTCCAAGATGGTGTTGCTCTGTGACTGTGGGTCTGACTCCACGTCGTAGGTGGTCTTGTCTATATCCGTCTTCACCAAAGGTTTCTTTGCCACTACGGTCACGCCCTCCAGTTCCTTGTACCATGCCGCCGTGTCGCACGCCGTGGTGTCGGCGGGAAGAGCAGCCATATAGGGAGCGTTGACCATGTTTCGTCCCTCTGCTGTTGTGCCCCATGCATTTGCAGCAAAGGCTGTGAGTGCAAGGAAAAGTATGCCGGTGCCGGCAAAACTGTCATTTGTCTTTTTCATCGTGTAATCGTCTCTTATAATCTTGTATGTTTCCATGACCCTTTGACCAAACAAAGAGGTCTTATCCCTTTCGGGTTTCCTATTTATACTTACGCAGCACGAAAGAAAACATAACGTATGCACTCTGCTTTTTAACATCCTTTACGGATTGCGACACCCTGCATCCAAACGTAAAAAAGCATTCATCAAAATGATTTTCAGGAAAAAAGTATTCACTTTCAGATTTTTGCCTTAACTTTGCAACAGATTTAGGATAGGAGCAAGAGAGATGAAAAAACACTACATCTACATCGTTATGGTATCCATGGTATGCCTCCTCACGGGAGTGGGCGTTGTCATGGCCATACAGAAGAAGGAGGAAGCATCACTCTCCCTACAGATGAGTAATGTGGGAAGGGAAATAGCACGGTTGGCTTCACAGCAGGACAGTGCATCCCAAAAGAAAAAGAAAGTGGTGAAGAAGAGTGCTGTCCCACGTAAGAAAACCGACTATACCATCAGCGGCACCCTGCGTGACACTTCGGGCGAAGGTCTTGCCGACGTTACGGTAAGCGACGGTTACACCTGTGTGAAGACAGACGCAAAGGGGCACTATCGTTTCATGCGTGATAGCCTTGCCCGTTTTGTCTATTACACCGTACCAGACTATTGCGAGGTACCTGTCCATTCGGAAGAATGTCGCACCGCATGCTTCTATCAGTCCATCGAGGAAGGAAAGAATACCTACGACTTCACCCTCACCCGACTGCCCGAAGGCAAGGAGAAAGCCTACCGCATGATCGTGTTGGGAGACCCGCAGGTTACCACAACCATGAATCCTTTTTATACATCGCCCGACGACAACCCCATCAAGATGAGTGACTTGGAGCGTTTCACATCGGAGACGATGGAAGACATACGCCACACCATACGCCGCATACCGGAAGGCATCCCTGTCTATGGCCTCAGCATGGGCGACGATGTGCAGTATTATGGTGGGTATGATGCCACACTCGAACATCAGATTCGTGCGGCTCTCGGTTCTACCTCGATGCGTCTGTTCTCTGTCATAGGCAACCACGACCAGGACGGCAAGGCGCTCTACAAGCGTAAGTGGGAAGAGAGCTTCGGACCAACAGACTACTCCTTCGACCGTGGCGACGAGCACTATGTCTGCATCAACAACTGCTTCTTCACCAAGAAGGCGGCATATTATTCGCCGGGCGAACTGCACCAGACACAGATGGAATGGCTCAAACAGGACCTTGCCCTTACACCCAAGGACAAGAAAGTCATCCTCTGCTACCACATTCCCTTTACCTTCGGCACATCGCCTTACAGCAAGGCACACGCCCTCGGCATGGAGAGTGAGCAGGGGCACTATGCTTCCTCGCGACTCGCCTCGCTCCTTGAATTGTTAGAACAGTTCAAGGGTGGCTACGAACTCTTCTGCGGCCATACCCACTTTGCCATCAACCACGAGATCAACTTCGAGGGACGGGAGGTCATGGAACATTGCCACGCTGCCGCCTGTGGGAATATATGGCAGTCGAACATCAATATCTGTGGAACGCCCAACGGCTATTATGTCTACTCCTTTGACGGCACACGCTTGACAGACTGCTACTATAAGGGTACCCGCTGGGAAGAAAGCAAGCAGATGACGCTCTTCCGTGCCGAGACCAACTTCAACGGAGAGTCGTACAGTGAAGACTGGACACTGCCCAAGGAGAAGAATGTCTTGGTGGCGAATGTGTTCAATGCTGACAGTCGCTGGAAAATCTATGCGGTGGAAGATGACAAGGAGTACCCCATGCATCGCATCAACAGCAAGGGACAGGATGCTTTTGCCGCAGGTTATCACCATAAATATATCAAGGCTATGCCCTTCAGGTTTGTAAGCAAGCAGAATGGTTATCTCATCATGAACCACCTGTACTGGTATGAGCCAAAGAACCCCGATGCCCTCATCACCGTGAAAGCCATCGACCCCTACGGACATACTTATACGGAAGTGAGCACAGAGGTCATCAAAGAACCATTCAACAACTTTGCACATTATTATAAAAATATGTAATTCAACTTTCGGAAGTAGGAAAGTTTTAGAAGGACTGACAGGAAATGAAGAAATGGCACTTATGGCTGGCTGCATCCATCGGACTGGTGGTCATCGCCGGGATGATGATACGCGAGTTTGATGTGGAAGCATTGAGAAAGGTGGAGCTCTCGCCGGGATTTTTCCTCGGGGTGGTGCTTGCCGTGTTCCTCTTTGCCATGCAGAACATGATGCTGACCCTTCGTTTCCGCCATCTTTGTCAACACAAGTTGTCCGTACGGCAATGTTTTCGCATCAACATCCTCTGTGAGTTTACTTCTGCCGTCACACCCTCTGCCGTTGGTGGCAGTGGGTTGGCGTTCATCTATCTCAACCGCGAGGGAGTAACGATGGGCAGGAGTCTGTTTACGATGTTTGCCGCCCTCCTTGCCGACGAGGCTTTCCTTGCAGTGAGCAGTTTCTTGCTTTATTGTCTGGTGCCCCACCATTTGCTGTTCTGCATGGCAGAGGGTGTGGGACCCGACGTGGCAGATACATGGGTGAAAGGCGGTGTACATGTCATCTTCTTGGGGAGTGCTGTAGTGGTGGCAGCATGGACACTGATACTCTACTTCTTGTTGCTCCATCGTCCGCAGAGCTTAGGCATCCTTCTGAAGTGGTGCTGCAGGATGCCTTTGCTGAGAAGGTTTCAGAACAAGGTGAAGAACTTCGCTGAGGAGATGGCATTGGCTTCTGAGGAGGCGAAGCAAGAGGGTGGCAGGTTCTGGATGAGACTGATGGGCTATACTTCCCTTGCATGGTTGTCTCGCTTTGCCATCGTGGTGGCGATACTCGTGGCTTTTCATGTAGACGGGAACATGCTGTTGGCATGGTGCCGTCAGTGGGTGATGTGGATGATTTCCATCTTGAGTCCTACCCCGGGAGGAAGTGGTGTGGCAGAACTGATGTTCCGACTTTATTATTCCGACTTCTTGCCGGATGCATCCGTTGCCATCCTCGCTGCCATGCTCTGGAGGGCTATCTTCTATTATCCGTTCCTAATCATGGGAGCTATCGCCTTGCCGAAGTGGTTGGAGAACAAGCCGGAACAAACGGACAATACACAGAACGCCTAACTTTTTGGCTCTCTTTTTGCCTCCTTCTTTGTATCTTTCATCGCATCTTTCTTTGTATCCACTGGTGTCTTGTTGGCGAGATACATACCGGCAAGGATACAAGCAGCTCCTATCAGAAAATAATGGGTAATGGTCTCTCCGAGTACCCATGATGCGAATATCATCGTGGTGATAGGGTTGAAGTAAACCCAGTTGGTCGCCTTGACAGCTCCCAACTTGGAGATGCACCAGTTCCATGTGAGAAAACAAATCATGGAGGCAAGACAGCCTAAGAACAGGAGGTTGCCTGCTACCTGCGGTCTGGCAAGCACTTCTACCGACGGCAACCCGGGGAAGAAGGCATAATAAGGCAGGATGGTAAGCACTCCATAGAAAAACACTTTCCGTGTGATGAAAGCTGCACTGTAACTGCCGCTTACTGCCTTCATGAGCAGTGAGTAGACCGCCCAGCACATACAGGCGGTAAACGCCAAGGCATCGCCTACGGGGGAGAGATGGAGCACGAACTTTCCATTGAGTACAACAATCACCATGCCGGCAAAGGCAAGCAGCGAACCGCCCAACTGTATGGAACTGATGCGGGACGTGTCACGATAGACGAGTCTTACAAGCAGTGTGGCAAACAGAGGGCATGAGCAGACGATGAGAGAAGTATTGGTCGTCGTGGTGAAGTTCATGGCCTCGTTCTCACTCAGGAAATAAAGTGAACCACCTGTGACACCCAACAATGCCATCTTGACCTCATCCTCCCATGAGTCGGAGAGGATGCGCTTGTGGTTGACGCAAAGCATCAGGATGTAGGCAATGGTAAACCTGAGCGTGAAGATCATGGCGGGGGAGAGACCGTTGAGCATGAGAACCTTGGTCGCCACAAACGTGGTTCCCCAAATGGCTACTGTAACAAATGCCACTAAATGGTAGAAATAAATGCTGTTCTTTCCCAAAATAGATACGAGATACTTGATTCCTGATGTTATCAAGACGCAAAGGTACTTGTTTTTTCGTAGACAAGCAAACTGTTGCCCTTAAAAATATAAAAAAGAATGTTTTGGGTTGTCTCCTTGTATATGTCGAAAAACGTTCTTACCTTTGCACCCGAAAATGAGACAACAGATGAAGAAAAGTAAATTATTTTTAGTTAGAGCATGGGTGCTGCTGTGTGTGACGTTTACCCTTGCGGCATGTAACAATGACTGTTGGAACGGACCGTCTATCTCCAATGAGGAATATGTGGAGAATGTACTTGAGAGGATGTCCCTCCGCGAGAAGGTAGGACAGATGTTCTGGATCAGACCCGAGTATCTTATCGAGGACATCGCCTCGGGAAAGGTAAGACCTGCTGTCAAGGACTGGCCTACCTACAACGTGACAAGTCTCACGGCAGAGATGAAGGCTCTCGACGAGGAGTATCCTGCTGGTGGTGTGATTCTCTTTGCACACAACTGTGTGGACCCACAACAGCTCAAAACGTTCGTTCCACAACTCAAGGCACTGAAGAACTCTCCTCTGCTTTGCATCGACGAAGAGGGTGGACGTGTGGCGCGTCTTGCCAATAATGATGCCTTCAATCTCAAGAAGTTTACGAGCATGACATGGCTCTGCCAGAACGGTGGTGCACCTACGGTTTACAATGCCGCCAACTATATAGGTTCTTACCTCAAGGAATATGGTTTCGATGTGGACTTTGCCCCTGTCGCTGACGTGAACAGCAACCCCGACAATCCTATCATCGGTGTGCGTGCGTTCAGCAGCGACCCCGACTCTGTTGCCACGATGGTATGCAGTTACCTTGACGGACTGAGCGCCAATGGCATCGTGGGTTGCATCAAGCACTTTCCCGGGCATGGCGACACCAAGACGGATACCCACTTAGGCTATGCGGAGACACAGAAGACATGGGAAGAGATGCTCAGCTGTGAGATGATTCCTTTCAAGGCAGGCATCCAGCATGGCGTGGAGACCATCATGACAGCGCATATCACCGCTCCTAATGTTGACAGCAACAATGTGCCATCGACACTCTCCCAAATCATCCTCCAGGACAAGTTGCGCAAGGAGATGGGTTACAACAACATCATCGTGACTGATGCCATGGAGATGGGTGCCATCACCGACCAATACGAACCGGAGGAGGCTGCCGTGAAGTGCATCCAGGCTGGTGTGGACGTGGTGCTCTGCATCCACAGCTACAAGAAAGCATATGACGCCGTGGTGGATGCCGTAAAGACTGGCAAGATTTCCGAAGAGCGCATCAATGAGAGCGTGCGCCGCATCCTCCTCGTCAAGAAGAAGCATGGTAGGATATAAATGAGTTTGTACCAAACTTGCAAGGTTTTACAAAAAAGTTGCGCTCAATGATACGACATTCAGAATAATTCCTCAAAATAGCCCCTATATTGACGGAATAATTCCTCTTTTTAAGGGGTAAAATAAAAGAAAAAGTCCTGAATACTTGTGTAATCAATTGTAATTCAGTATATTTGCAGTCGTATTAAAAGAATACTTATGCTGGAACGTAAATTTACACAATATTTGGAGGATTTCCTCCTTCATGAACCTCGGAAGATTCTGCTTGTCAATGGGGCAAGACAAATAGGTAAGTCGTATCTGATAAGGTATGTGGGCGAGAAACTCTTCAAGAACTTCGTGGAGCTCAATCTGAAGGCCGACCAAGAGGGCGACGGCATCTTTGCCATGGTAAAGACCAAGGAGGATTTCTATCTCCAGTTGGGCGCCATCGCCGGCAACCGCCTCGGCACCAAGGAAGACACGTTGGTCTTTCTGGACGAGATACAGAGTTATCCTCACTTGATGACCATGCTCAAGTTTCTCAACGAGGATGGCAAGTATAGGTATATCGCCAGTGGCTCGCAGTTGGGCGTGGCTTTGTCGCAAACTCCTTCCGTGCCTATCGGAAGCATCGCCATCCAGCAGATGTATCCTCTCGACTTTGAGGAGTTCTTGTGGGCTATGGGCTGTGGAAAGGAAACGATTGAGGGGATGCGTCAGAAGTTCTTGGCAAAAGAACCACTGAACGACTCCATGCACAACTACATGCTCCAGCAGTTTAAGATTTATCTCTTGGTGGGAGGAATGCCAGATGCCATCAATAAGTTCAAGGAAAATCGCAACATGGCGCAAGTACGTGATATTCAGCGCGACATTCATGCGCTCTATAGGATAGATGCTTCGCAGTATGATGCCGAGAAGAAGTTGGTGATACGCAAGATCTACGACATGATTCCCTCCAACATGGAGAACAAGAAGAAGCGCATCGTCGTGAAGAACATCGAGGGCTTGAAGGCTCACAAGCAGTTTAGCGATTATGCCGAGGAGTTTGAGTATCTCACTAATTCGGGGGTGGCGTTGGCTGTTCAGGCGATAAGTTGCCCCGCCTTTCCGTTGGCGGAGTCGGAGAGCAAGAATCTCTTGAAGTTGTATATGAGCGACATCGGTTTGTTGACAAACATTCTCTACGGCACCAACATCAATGCCGTGCTGAGGGATGAGCGGAGTGTGAACTTAGGGGCGGTATATGAGTCGGTTATTGCCCAGGAGCTCCACGCCCATGGCTTTACGCTTCATTATTACGACAACAAGCAGAAGGGCGAGGTGGACTATCTGATAGATGATTATCAGCATCTGACCGTTCTGCCGTTGGAAATCAAGTCGGGCAAGGGCTACACGGTGCATAGCGCCTTGGACAAGTTCTTGAAGACGCCGGAATATCACATCCGTGAGGCAGTGGTGCTCAGCAACGAGCAGAGGGTGTTCCAAGACGGAGGCATCACCTATCTACCTATATACTATTGCATGTTCTTCCAAAACAACAGGCCGGAGGATGAGGAAAGCCTTGTGATTCCCGAGGTAGAGTTGCCGATGTAGGATGAAAGTATTTATAATTTGGTCTGTTTATGAACAAAAATGCGACATAAACATTCTTGTGTGCCCTAACAACAAATATTTCATCAAAAAGTTGCGCTTCTTGATACAACTTTCAGAATAATTCGTTATCTTTGCAACGAGTTGGAGCGGCATGAAAAGACTGGTCGTGTAGAAGGCTCAACATAATATAGAGCGTTTTGTAATTATCCGAGAACTGAAATGTGGAAGTTTCAATATCAAAAGGATGATGGCAATGCTGCTCACGCTTGGGATTATTGTACCCTTTTCGAAAGGGATAATATACCTCATAGCGTGGGCTATTGCATATTACTTTTGATAGGGTCTTTCCACAACCTCAGTTCTGGTAGTAAGCAATAGTTCCCACGCTAAACCCATACTAAGCATATAAGTCTTTGTAGATCAGCTTATCTACGGTTTGTTTTGTTACATTTGTTCCCACGTTGGCACCACAGAATTTATAGTCAGACAAGTGCTTTCGGTTGTGTTTGCTTCCTTCGTAAATCCTTCATTTCCGTCCAAATGTCGCTAAAGACTTTTTAACATGGATTTCTGTGTGCCTTGCGTTTAGTTGAAAGATGCCAGCGAAAAGAGAAAAGTCCAAAGGGAGCATTGGGCAACAGATGTATTCTTGTCTGTATTGTGGCATGGTGCGGTTGGCAATGCCACATGAGTTTTTCTTTTGGCCAGCAATTTTTTAATACCATCACTACACTAAATTGCTCGTATATATATGTGCGGCTATTTAGTGTAGTGACATACTTTAGGTATGTGAATGCTATATCGGAATTACAAAATGGTGCTTGCATGATAATTTTCACGTAAACAGATGTTAAATGTAAGGCTTTTTCAAAAAGGAAATAAGGGAATCCTTCTTTAATTTCGGATGATTTTGTTATCTTTGTAACGTCTGCATCCATACCGGAAGCCCCAAATGGGTGGAGGTTGGGCAGATGTACATACATATAAGGCGTAACTGTACGCTTTGGTTTTGAC
>CAVCDC010000085.1:0-12320 GCA_963600865.1 Firmicutes bacterium CAG:103 | reverse complement strand
AGGGTGTGGCACAAGGACAGGTACGTTCCGTTTCCTACTATGCCGCATCGCAAGGTACGTTCCGCAGAGCCATGGTTTATACGCCGGCGGAGTATGAGACCAATGCAACCAAGCGCTACCCCGTACTCTATCTACAGCACGGCATGGGCGAGGACGAGACAGGTTGGAGCCACCAAGGCTATATGCAGCACATCATGGACAATCTCATTGCCGATGGCAAGGCTGTGCCGATGATTGTGGTGATGGAGAGTGGAGACGTAAAGCAGCCTTTCATCCCTCGTCCTGGCAAGAACGTGGATGAAGAGCGCAACCTCTACGGTGCCTCCTTCTATGATGTCATCATAAAGGACTTGATACCGATGGTGGATAAGACCTTCCGCACCTATACCGACCGTGACCATCGGGCGATGGCCGGACTTTCATGGGGCGGCTGCCAAACCTTCAACACCGTGCTCCACAACATGGACAAGTTCTCTGCCCTTGGTACCTTCAGTGGTGCGCTCTTCGGAGTGGACGTGAAGACTGCCTTCGATGGTATCTTCGCTGATTCAGATAAATTCAACAAGAACATCCACTATATGTTCATGGGTTGCGGTTCGGAGGAGAACTTCGGCACGGAGAAGATGGCGCAGCAACTGAAAGACCTCGGTGTCAAACTCGATGTGTATGTGTCGCCCGGCACTCACCATGAGTGGCTCACCTGGCGCAGATGCTTCAAGGAATTCGTACCGCATCTCTTTAAATGAAAAAATAGCCTGAATATATGAGATTAATCAAGGAACTATTGATGGTGTGCCTCCTCTGCTTGCCGATGACGATGCAAGCGGAGGGGGCTGACTATGTGAGTACCTCGCAGCAACAGGATGCTTTTGTGCTGTCGGCTCATGGCAAGTCGGCAAAGATCTTGGTGGCTAACGAAGACTGGAAGGGAGTGTTGCGAGCAGCACAAGACTTGTCTGCGGATGTTCGTCGAGTGACAGGTGTGGAGAGTGAGGTGGAAAACATATCTCTTCCCATTTCCAAGAAAAAAAGAACTTTACCCCACTATCATCAGAGTGTGATAGTGGGAACTCTTGGCAAGAGTAGTCTGATTGATGGACTGGTGAAGAATGGTATCATCAAGGTGGACGACATCAAGGGACAATGGGAATCATACCTCATCCAGAGCGATGGCGACAACCTCTATGTGGTGGGCAGCGACAAGCGTGGTACTATTTATGGCATCTACGACATCTCGGAGAAGATTGGTGTGTCTCCCTGGTATTGGTGGGCTGATGTACCAGCCAAGAAAGCTACTGCCTTGTATATCAAGAACGGACGATATGTGCAGCCTTCTCCTAAGGTGAAATATCGTGGTATCTTCATCAACAATGAGGAACCTTCGTTCTGCACTTGGGCAAGAACCCATTTCGGTGGCAACAACTCCAAGATGTACACCCATATGTTTGAGCTTCTTCTCCGCTTGAAGGCCAATTACTTGTGGCCGGCGATGTGGAGCAGCAACTTCAACGAGGACGACCCGATGAATCCTTATCTCGCCGACGAGTATGGCATCGTGATGGGAACCTCTCATCATGAGCCGATGATGCGGTCGCACAACGAGTATCGCAAACGCCGTGACAAGGTGGGACCTTGGGATTATATCACAAACCGTGCTCGCATCGATAGCTTTTTCTATGAGGGCATGGAGCGCAACAAGAATTATGAGAACCTCGTAACCATCGGTATGCGTGGTGATGGCGATGTGGCGATGGGAAAGGGTGATGATGCCGAGAACATCCAGACTCTGAAGGATGTGATGGCAGGTCAGCGTGACATCATCCGCAAGGTATATGGCAAGGATCCTTCGGCTATCCCCCAACTATGGGCTGTCTATACGGAAGTGCAACGCTATTATGATGCAGGATTGACCGCTCCCGACGATGTGACCTTGCTCTTCTGCGACAACAACTGGGGTTATATCCGTCGCATCGGTCCCGAGAAGGAGCGCAACCGCAAGGGTGGACTTGGCCTTTACTACCATATCGATATGAACGGTGGACCTTGGAACGACCGATGGGTGAACACCACGACTATCCCCAAAATGCGTGAGCAGTTGAACTTAGCCTACCAGACTGGCATAGACCGCATCTGGATTATCAATGTGGGCGACCTGAAACCTCGTGAGTCTGCCATCGACTTCATTATGCGCTATGCTTGGAATCCTGATAACATCAAGGCTGGTCAAGAGATGGATTACCTCCAGACCTTTACGGCGCAGGCTTTTGGCAAGGAAAATGCCGCTGAGGCTGCCGACTTGATGGCGAAGTTTACCAAGTACAACCTATGGCGTAAGCCGGAGGTGGAGACCACCGACTATTTCAGCATCGTGAACTATCATGAGGCGGAACGACTGTTGAAACTTTGGCAGGACTTAGCTGAAAGAGCTGAGACTTTGAAAACGAAGATACCTGCCGAGGCTCAAGATGCCTACTATCAGTTGGTGTACTATCCCGTAGTGGCATCGGCTGGCGTGGCACAGATCTACATCTATGCCGGTATGAATAAGTTCTATGCCAAGCAAGGCAGAATCATAGCCAATGATTATGCCGAGAAGGCTCGCTTGCTCTTCGAGAAAGACCAGCAGTTGACCGACTATTATAATAATGTAATGGGGAATGGCAAATGGAAGGGTATGATGCTCGACAAACATATCGGATATAAGGAATGGTTTATGCCCGAGAAGAACATCCTTCCTCCCATGGATACGGTATCTCTGAAAAATGGGAAAGACTTGGCTGTGGCGTTGGAAGGCAGTGAAGGCTTGTTGGAAGGGAAAAATGCAGTGGGTTCCTTGCCGGCGTTCGAAGGAGAAAAACCAACTTCTGCTTATATAGACTTGTGCAACCGTGGATCAGAGTCTGTTAATTATAAGGTGAAAGTGAGCGACAAATGGATTCAGGTAAGCGAGCAGAAGGGAGTGGTGGACAAGGATGTAAGGTTGACTGTAACCATAGACCGTTCTCTGTTGAAAGAGAAGGAAGGTGAAGGAAGTATACGGATTACAGGAAACAAGCAGACTTTCATCGTAAATGTAAAGGCTACTGATCAAGTAGGTGAATATTCGATTCCTTCCTATGCCTACAACAAGAATACAGGCGTAGACGGCAATCCTAAGTGGACGTTCTTGCCCGACCTTGGTCGTGGAAAGGGATGTATGGGTGCGGATTCTTATCAGTACTCTTCCCCCAGCAAAAATGCTGCTTGCTTGGAGTATGACTTGCCCAAGATGGGAAAGGATTCGGTGGTAGTTTGTCTCGGCATTCTGCCTACCCAGGACATTCATCCTGAGAATGGCTTGAAGATAGGCGTGTCCATCAATGATGGAGAAATCATCGAGGTGGATGCTCGCAAGGGATTCGTAGATACCTTCATGGAGTACACCCCCGAGAACCTAAAGCGTTCGAACGTGCTCTATCCTTTGCCTGCTCCCAACCATTCGCTCTATCTGAACGGGGCTGGAAGAGGCATGCGCAACGAGGTTTTCGACAACCTTCGCTGGCTCGACGTGAAGTTGCCTGTCGTTGCAGACAAGGTAAACCATCTCAAGGTTTGGATGATAAGTCCGGAGATCGTATTGGAGCGAATCATCGTCAACCCAGACAACAGCCGTTACTGCTATTTTGGAAAACCTAATACAATAGAGATACATACCAAGTGATTATCAAAGTAAAAGTCTTTATCGAAAAGTAATTGATACTTGAGATAAAGACTTTTTCTTTTTTTCTGGTTACCTTTGCAATCGGAAATAACTAATAACTGAAAATATAAAAATGATGGAACGTAAACAACTCTTTGCCCTTTGCTTGGGCGTGACCTTGCATAGTGCGACTCTTGCACAGAACCCGATTGTACAAACCCAACTTACTGGCGACCCTGCCCCGATGGTGGACGGCGACCGCATGTATATCTATGCCGGTCATGATGAGGATGGCGCCGATTTCTTCTGGATGAACGAATGGCGCGTGTATTCATCTTCTGATATGGTGAACTGGACAGACCATGGTGCTCCGCTCAATCTCTCTTCTTTCTCTTGGGCAGACGGCAGAGCATGGGCCGCGCAGACCATCGAGCGCAACGGCAAATATTATTGGTATGTTTGTGCTCATTCCAAATTGAGTGGCGGCATGGCCATCGGTGTGGCTGTGGGCGATTCGCCTACGGGTCCCTTCAAGGATGCGATAGGGAAACCGCTCTTCGACAATGGCAAGTGGGACAATATCGACCCTACAGTCTTCATCGATACCGATGGACAGGCTTATCTCTACTGGGGCAATCCGCATCTTTATTATGCTAAGCTCAATGAAGACATGGTGAGCTTCAAGGCTGGCGTGAAAGCCAAGGAGAGAGTGGACGAGAAGGGAGAGGTGGGTATGATTACCCAGACCATCGAAGGCTTCGGCGCTCCCGACATCGAGAAGCGAGACTCTACCGTGAAATACAAGGACTGCTATACCGAGGGTCCCTGGTTTATGAAGCGTGGCAAGAACTACTATATGCTCTATGCCGCAGGTGGCGTGCCCGAGCATATCGCTTACTCCATGAGCAAGAAGCCTCTCGGCCCGTGGAAGTACATGGGCGAGATTATGCCTTTGGAGAATACAGGTTCTTTTACCAACCATACTGGTGTGGTTGATTTTAAGGGACATTCTTATTTCGTTTACCATACAGGTAAGTTGGGAGGCGGCTTTGGACGCAGCGTGGCCATCGAGGAGTTTAAGTACAACGATGATGGTACTTTCCCAATTATCCATCACACAAGGGAAGGCGTGAGTCCTATCGGAACGCTCAATCCTTACCAGCGCACCGAGGCAGAGACCATCGCCGACAGCAAGGGCTTGAAGTCGGAATGGAACGACGAGACGGGTGTTTATATCTCGGAGATACATACTGACGACTATATCAAGGTAAGGGAAGTGGACTTTGGCAGTGCTGCCCCCCGACAGTTCACGGCTTGCGTGGCGAGTGCCCTGCAAGGTGGTACCATCGAAGTGCATGCCGACAAACTGGATGGTGAGCTCGTCGCTTCACTCTCAGTGCCTCATACTGGAGGTTGGGAAAAGTGGCAGAACCTTTCCACTTCCATCTTGAAGCCGATAACAGGCAAGCACGACTTGTATCTTGTGTTCAAGGGCAACAAGGGCGGCAAGCTCTTTACCTTCGATTGGTGGAAATTTGTGAAGTAAAGATATGAGAATAGCCAGAATACTTTTAATTATAGTTACACTATTGTCGCCATTGGTTGCCATTCAGGCAGCCAATGGCAACTTGGTATCTGCCAGCAATCATTTCGTGACCTTTGGTCAGGAGAATGGCTGTTTTCCCATCGTATCTGCTTCGGAAACTTCAGAGATTTATCTGGATGTTGCAGAGCCACAAGGAGTGAAGCGGGCTGTGGAGGATTTGCGTACGGATATATATAAGGTGACTGGTAAGTCGCCACGAGTTTGTTGCGACGGTGAGTGGCCTGTGCGTTATCCTATTATCATTGGTACCTATGGCAAGGGAAAGGTTGTTATGCAACTTGCCAAGCGTGGTGTCATCAGTGAGAAAGCTCTGAAAGGAAAATGGGAAAGCTATGTCGTCAAGACCATAGACCATCCCGTGAAAGGTGTGGAAAAGGCTTTGGTGATAGCTGGCTCGGATATGCGCGGTACCATCTATGGCATTTACGAGCTTAGCAAACAAATGGGTATCTCGCCTTGGTATTGGTGGGCAGACGTACCTGTGGCCAAACACAAGGAAGTGTTTGCCAAGGCGTGTAACATAGAGTCGGGTGAACCGAAGGTGAAATACCGTGGTCTTTTCATCAACGATGAGTTCCCTTGCATGACCACCTGGGCTCGCAACAAGTTTGGCGGCATGAACAGCAAGATGTACGCTCATGTCTTCGAACTCTTGTTGCGCCTAAAGGCGAATTGTTTGTGGCCTGCCATGTGGGGATCTTTCAAGGAATACAAACCTTTGGTTCCTATCCTGAAAGATGAGAGCGGTATGTATGAGGGCAACTGTTTCAATGAGGATGACACTGAGAATCCTCGCCTTGCCAACGAGTATGGCATCATCATGGGTACTTCTCACCACGAACCGATGATGCGTTCGCAGCAGGAATGGATTCGGCACAAGAAAAGCTATGGCAATGCCGACTGGAATTGGCAGACCAACAAAAAGGCTATCTCTCGTTTCTTTACAGAGGGCATGCAGAAAGCAAAGGATTATGAGAATCTCGTTACCATCGGTATGCGTGGTGATGAAGACCGACCGATGACGGATGCTGGCGGGCGTGAGGCAAACTTCCGACAGATGGAGGAAATCATAGCGGCACAACGGAAAATCATAGAAGAGGCTACGGGTAAGTCTGCCGACCAAACCCCACAGGTGTGGACACTCTATAGTGAGGTGCTCGATTATTATGACCAAGGGCTGAAGGTGCCCGATGACGTGATCGTGATGTTGTGTGACGACAACTTCGGTCATGTGCGCCGCTTGCCTTACCTTGGAAGCGAGAAGCACAAGGGTGGTTACGGTATGTATTATCATGTGGGATATTATGGTGCTCCGCGAGCAAGCAAGTGGCTGACCATGTCCACCATCACGGAGATGTGGGAACAGTTGCAGGCTACCTATCAATATGGTGTGGATAAACTTTGGATGCTCAATGTGGGTGACATTAAACCGCATGAGTTTGCCATCGATTTCTTCATGGATATGGCTTGGAATCCAGACCAGTTTGATGCCAACAACCTTCGTGCTTATGCAGAGCGTTTCTGTGCCTTGCAATTTGGCGAGACTTATGCTGCCGACATTGCCGAACTCTTGCTCGATTATGGGCGTTACGCCTCTCGCATCAGTGCCGAAATGCTTGATGAGCAGACTTACAATCTCCAGTCGGGAGAGTTTAAGGCTGTAAGGGATGAGTTTCTTGCCCTGGAAGCCAAAGCTCTTCGATTGGAATCTATGATAAGTGAGACCCAAAAGGATGCCTATCAGGAATTAGTCCTGTTCCCTATCCAGGGCATGGCCAATCTTTATGATATGTATTACTCGTTGGCGAAGAACAAGCAACTCTTTGCAGAGAACGATATGGAAACGAACCGATGGGCCGACAAGGTGGATAAGTGTTTCGTGAGAGACTCCTTGTTGTGTCGTCATTATAATCAAGAGATAGCTGGCGGCAAGTGGAATCACATGATGGACCAAGTGCATATCGGGTATACCGAGTGGCACGCTCCTAAATATAATGTGATGCCCAAGGTGTATCGAATCAAGGATGAGGCGCAAACAACGTTGACCAAGGGATATGTCTTTACGGAAAAACGTGGAATCGTCTCTATGGAGGCGCAGCATGTTAACGACTATAAGAATACAGCATCTGCTTCATGGAAGGTGATACCAGGGCTGGGGCGTACCTTGTCGGGAATCGTACTCTATCCATATACCCAAGCCGTGACTGATGCTTATTTGGATTATCAGTTGAAGCTCACTTCGCAGTTGGACTCTGTGGATGTCTATCTCACCGTTGCTGCCGTGATGCCTTTCTTGAAGGGTGGCCATCAAGTGGCGATCAGTTTGGATGGTGGAAAAGAGGAAGTCATCAACCTCAACCAGAACCTGAACTGGGAGCATAAGTATGACTTGATGTACCCTACGGCAGCATCGAGAGTGATCGAGAAGAAGGTGCGACTGGCTGTTAATAAGAGTCAAACAACTCATACATTGAGGGTGCGCCCATTGCAACCAGGTATTGTCTTCGAGAAACTGCAGGTGGATGGTGGTGGTTATGTGCCTTCAAGACTTGGAATGCCGGAATGTCCATATGTCTTGACAAAATGACAAGTATTATTCTATGCAACTAACAAAAATAAAATATAATCTAATAACGTAAAATTTATGAAACGTATTTATTCCCTTTGTTTGCTGACAGCAGTTCTGTGCTTTCTTTTCATAAATAATCTGTGTGCTCAACAACGTCGACCTATAGACAATCAACATCCTTTATGGATGATTCATGTCGATGTATGGAATGCAGCTGACCCTCAGAAAATCATCGACCTGATTCCAGAGGACGTGCGACCTTATATATGCATGAACCTGTCTTTGTCATGTCAATATGATAAAGAACGTGCCGTCTATCTGATGCCTCAAAATGCCATGCGCACTTATCGTTCTTGGGGTTCTGTCTGTCAAAAGAATGGACTTTGGTTTACATGCCAACCTGCTTCTGGTGGGCATACCCACTTACAATGCAACGACTTGGAATCGTTTGAGTATATGTTCAAACGATTCCCCAACTTCTTAGGTTGGAACTTTGCCGAACAGTTTTGGGGATTCGATGAGGATGCGCTGTTCTCTGCCACGCAGAAAGATCAAATTGCATTGTTCGCCAATTTGGTAGAGATGTCGCATAAGTATGGTGGCTTCCTTACCATATCTTTCTGTGGTAATGTATGGAGCCATGGACTTTCTCCAGTAGGTATGCTTAAGCGTGACAATGACCTAATGAAAGCTTGCGAAAAATATCCTGAAGCTATCCTATGGCTTTACAAGTATACACAGCCTTGGTGCTTCTATAATTCGGAAAGTGTTTGTTTCGGACCTTTTGTTGCAGGACTTGCGAAGAACTATGGTGTGAGATACGACAATTGCGGTTGGAATGGTACAATGGACGCCATTGTTGGCAAGGACAAGGCTAAGTATCCTACAGCCGCAGGTCTTGGCACTGTTATGGAACAGACTGCCGTGAACGGCGGTGCTGTCTGGGATGGACCGGAACTTATTTGGACCGAAGATTTCAAAGAGATAAACCGCACGAATGTGGATGGTTTTCAACATCGTAATTGGACTACCTTTGATGGTTTCTGCGGTGGGTGGATTGATATGTTCCGTAAAATCATAGATGGTAGCATCTACATTCCTTCGAGAGAGGAAATCGTCAACAAGACAAGCATTGTGGTTGTTAATGATAAGACCTCTGGCAGCGATGAAGACATGTATGCTTCTTGGGCAGATCTTTATGATGGTGTGTACAAGCAAACCGATCCTACCAATCAGAATGCTGGCACATTTATGGATAATCATTGCTATTTCAAATCTACGGGACGTTATGGAGCCATTCCCATTGTCCCCCAACTATATGATAACTTGGCAAAGAGCATACCTTTGCAAGTCAAGAAATCAGACTATAATTCTCGTTGGGGTACTCTTGCCGATAAGACAAAAGATTTTAACAGCTATTATGCTCAGGTGTCAAGTGGCGCCCTCTACGTAAATCGTTTCCGTAACCAATTGGTCACTTATATGCCATTCACTTATCTCAGCAAGAACAAGACCGCTACGGCAACTATTCCGTTGAAGTATAATACTTGTGATAAGATGAAACTAACATATAGCACCTTGAATAGTGGCACAATCCGTGAGTATTCAGACCATATCAACTTCTATTTCAATAATTTCCGAACGGACACTACCGAGGTAGCTACTCAGAAGATTGTAATATCTGGTGTAACTTCAGAACCAAGCTTAAAGTATACAACTGGGCAGTTGGCTAAGGGAGAGGCGACTGGAATTTACGATGCGACCAAAAAGACTTATACGATTACGGTAAATCATCGAGGAGGTATAGAATTGACTGTTAAATGTCAGGGAACGATGAAGCGTACTCTTACTAATGCCATTCCTGAAGAAGTGCTTCCTGTGCCAGTACAACCAGCAGCTTACCATGGCGAAGTCGTTATCGAGGCAGAAGACATGGACTATAAAAATGTAAAAAGCAGTACTACAGGCCCATACTATACACATCCTAACGTGAAAGGACATGCTGGTAATGGCTTTGTTGAGATGGGTACAAATACAACTGCAGCTTTACGCCACCAACTCAACAGTAATGAAGCAGGTAACTATCGTATTTCCGTACGATACATGAATACCGATAAGATTGGACAATTAACGGCTAACCTTAATGGTAAGTCAACGATGTTGGATATCGAGAAAACAGATGAAAACGAATGGCATAAAGTTACCTTTGATGCTACCCTGAAGGCTGGTAATAACGATTTGGTATTGACCAATAGCAATGGTATCAATATAATTATTGACCAGATAGTTTACTCTCCTGCAGATTGCGAGGCAGAGAAGTTCCAAATAAATATCCGAAAGGCAAATTATGGCAGTATAACTGCTGATGTCACTGAAGCGGTAGAGGGACAGACCGTAACATTAACAATCAGAGCAAACGAGGGGTACGGATTGGAATCATTGAAGGTTATCAATGGTGTAAACTTTACAATGGCCAATACTATCAGTTTAGAGAAATTGTCCAATGGAAATACCAAGCTCGCTTTCATAATGCCTGATGATATGGTAACTCTTCTGCCTGTATTTGCCAAAGGTACGAATGTAACAGCGATTCGCCTAATAAATGCTGATGGTAGCGATACTGGACGTGTTTACAACCTGAATGGTTGCCAAATAGATTCTCTGTCGCATGGTATATATATCAAAAATGGCAAAAAGTTTGTCGTTAAATAGTTGTTGGTTAAAGTGTTTTCTTTGCATATAGTTAGTAATAATGAATAAAAATAAAATAGAGTTCAAGAAAAAACAATGGGCAGTCATAGCTCTCTTGGCCTGTTCCTTGGCTCCTGTCATGGCTGCCAAGAATACAAAAACGGATAATTCTACCAAGTTGTGGTATGATGCTCCTGCCAGTCACTGGTTGGAGGCATTGCCTATCGGCAACTCCCACTTGGGAGGTATGGTGTATGGTGGTGTGCAGGACGAGAACATCCAACTCAATGAGGAAACCTTCTGGAGTGGCGGCCCTTGTAACAACAATAGCAGCAAGTCGTTGGCTCTGTTGCCAGAGGTACGTAAGCTGATATTTGATGGAAGGGAAGATGAGGCCACTAACATCATTAACCAAAACTTCTTCACGGGGCCTCATGGCATGCGCTTCTTGCCGATGGCCAACCTGCATATCCTGATGAAAGAGGACGGAAAGGTTGAGGCTTACCATCGCGAACTTGATTTACAGAATGCCCTGACGCATACTGATTTCGTGCTCAACGGCGTGAAGTATGAACGAACTACTTTTGCCTCGCTTGCCGATGGTGTTATCGTATGTCATATCAAGGCAAGCCAAAAGGGGAAGCTTGCATTTGATGTCAAGTTGGACGCTCCCTTTGAACATCAAGTGGTGGCAACGCCCAATGGGTATGTGCTGAAAGTGAAAGGGCAGGACCAGGAAGGCATCAAGGCGGCATTGACAGCTGAGTGTGTGGTGGATGTAAAGACAAATGGGACGGAAGCAACCATCATTGTGAGTGCTGCCACCAACTTCGTGAACTACCACGATGTGTCGGGTGATGCTACCCGGAAAAATGCCGACTATATAAACAAGGTGAAAGCTCTCAGCTATGCCCAGTTGTTGAAGCGTCATGTGGAGGCTTATCAGAAACAGTTTGGCACAGTAGCCTTGTCGCTTCCCACTGATGCCAATGCTCAGTTGCCAACCAACCAGCGACTGGACAAGTTTGTGGGCAGCAAGGATATGGCGATGGTGGCACTGATGTTCAATTATGGTCGTTATCTGCTGATCTCTTCCTCACAGCCTGGTGGACAGGCGGCCAACTTGCAGGGCGTATGGAACGACAACCAAAATGCACCATGGGACAGTAAATATACCATCAACATCAATACGGAGATGAACTATTGGCCTGCCGAGGTCACTCAGCTAAACCAAACCACCGAACCACTCTTCTCGCTCATCAAGGACTTGAGCGAGACGGGGGCTAAGACAGCCCACGATATGTATGGTTGTCGCGGATGGATGGCTCATCATAACACGGACATCTGGCGCATCGCAGGCCCAGTGGACGGTGCCTACTGGGGTATGTTCCCAAATGGTGGTGCATGGCTCTCCACCCATCTTTGGCAGCACTATCTCTATACCGGCGACAAGGACTTCTTGCGAAAATGGTATCCCGTGTTGAAGGGAGCCGCTGATTTCTATCTCGACTATATGCAGTCATTGCCAGGAACGCCCTGGAAGGTGACCGTTCCTTCTGTCAGTCCAGAGCAAGGACCTTCGGGCAAGAAGACATCTGTGACGGCTGGTTGCACAATGGACAACCAGATTGCTTTTGATGCGCTGAGCAATTCGCTTCATGCTGCCGAGGTGTTGGGCGAGGATGCTAAGTCAAGAACTGATTATCAGAATGCCATCAATAGTTTGCCACCGATGCAGGTAGGACAGTATGGACAGTTGCAGGAATGGCTGGTGG
>CAVCDC010000084.1:0-12492 GCA_963600865.1 Firmicutes bacterium CAG:103 | reverse complement strand
CGACGGCTGCGGAACGCGGCTTATCACAGATTGATGACGTTGCATCATAATAGACATTTATGCTGAAGCAGTACGGATTCTTTTTATTATAAGCATTATACGCATCAAATCTGATAATGAATGCAAGGCTTTCTTCGACTATGGCATCTTCGTCTAAGTGGTAAGTAATCTCGAGCCTGTTATCATCAAGCATGCGTCCTATAACATCCTTGCACATGTATGAATCGGAACTTTTGTATTTGAAATATAACCCCAAGCCTGTTGGATCTTCAATATAGTCGCGTAGATCGATGGTGAAGAATCCGTCAATATCTGTCACCGTGATATTGGATGATACTTCCGGGCGCTCCTGTGGAAGTGGAATGGGATATACAAGCAAGCTCCTCACTTCATAGACAATATCGAGAGTATCAGCCACAGCGGCATCGGTCTCAGAAGCCACAACTATGTTGGCATGATAAGTGCCTGTGGGGTGGTCAGCATCAGGAGCAAGAGAGAATCTTAATGTGTCTTTGGCAAAAGCTTCATTGCATACGGCATGCCCCGTGTCTGTAATGTTATACTTTACTGTCATTCCTTCGGGTACCAAGATTCGGTAAGCAAGCTGTTGAGGCTTGGCTTGATCCGCATATTTGTCATTCTGCTGATAGCAATAGAAATGGTTATAGAGATAGTCACCATAGATAACGGGCGCATTCTTTACTACAGGACGCTGACCTGTGAAGAGCGGCGAGAGTAGCCCACTGCGACTCTTACACTGCAGGGCATAATAACTATCGTTATCGGCAGACGGCTGATAGCGATAGGTGATAGTATCGCCTGGATGGTAGGCGGCAGTAGAGACTGCTACCCGTGTAGTGGCTGTCGCTATGTCAGAAATGGGATTGGAAGCAAGATAGACGACACATGAGTCTATGACCGTTTGGTCGTCTACATCAGGCATAATCCATTGCATCTCTACCAGCTGAGGCGTATTGTGAGTGAAGCTTACTTTGGAAACGGCAGAAGGCTGTTCCTGACTGTCGGTGAGCAACGCACGATAGGCATCGGCTATGCCACTACCCATTTTGTGCCATGCTGGCTGACCCTCATTGTACTTGTCTACAGGACTGACCGAAGTGAGGATGCGACGTTTTACCTCGGCTGGAGTAAGGGTGTCACTTTGGAAATGCGAGACAACAAGTGCTGCAATGCCTGACACATGAGGACATGCCATCGATGTACCCAGTTCATAGCCGTAGCGGTTGTCAGGGAAGGTGCTTAATACTCCCTGTAGATTGTACTCTCCTCCTGGAGCCGCTATGTCTACCCAAGACCCATAATTGGAATAGCTTGCCTTGTCACCAGTGGGTGAAACAGAAGATACTACGATGAGATTGTCTTTTTTGACCTTTGAGAGAAAATTAAGTATAGTAGGAATCTCTGAGTTGTTATTACCTGCAGCAATGATAACCAATCCACCTCGCATAGGACTACCTTCAAACTGACCAGCCTCGTCCATAAAATAGTTGATACCGTTTGCGATAATTTCTGACTCTTTGGGCCAATTCCAACTATTTTGGGAGATGACGGCATGGTTGTCGGCCGCATAGACAAAAGCTTGGGCTATGTCGTTCTCGGTGGGCACATCCACATTGCTATTATGGACAATATGACATCCCATAATTTGGACACCAGTGTTTTTGCCATCGCCTCCTGCGATACCGGCCACGCCGATGCCGTTATTGTTAACTGCAGCTATGGTACCTGCTACATGTGTGCCATGATCCGCAGGCTGGCGTGAGAAACCTTTAAGCTGCGCATAGTCGTAACCATAGACATCGTCGACATAGCCATCGCCATCGTCATCAACTCCAGGTTCGCCGTTGAGCTCTGCCTCGTTGACCCAGACATTGTCACGCAGGTCTTCATGTGTCTCGTCAATGGTTTGATCCATCACTGCCACGATGACATTGCGGGAACCCTGCTCTATAGTCCACGCTTTCTCAAGATTGATGTCTACGCTCTGTGGATAGTAATGATTGTTATAGTGCCACTGACGCGGATAGAGAGGGTCGTTGACACAATATTGGTCAGAACTCTCTTGAGAACCTTGTTTGTGGGACGTTAATACGGACGTTGAATCGGAGATGGTATTGTTGACATAGACGGTGCGACTTATATGTGACACTTCCTTGCGCTTAACGAGATTACGCTGGATGCGTGTCGACGTAACACTGTCTTTTATCTCGGCCTTATACCAAAGATGCAGACCATGTGCACGATGACGCTGCTCGTACTTGGGCGAATACGGGAAAATGCGGGTGAAACGAACTTCGGGATGCAATTTCTGAAGCTGGGCAATAGCTGTGGTATCAGCAACCTTGACCTGTAAGTCATACGAAGTGCGTACTGCTGATAGAGTTTTTACAGCAGAGAGAGGCGGTATCAAGGAGATACACAAAAAGAGGCGGAGGAGAATCTGTGATTTCATTGTTGCTTTTTTAAAGTTACTAAAAGGTATTATTTAATTTTCTGTAATGAGAAAAGTTGTTGAATTATTCAGCAACAAGGCTATTGCCTCGAAATTCATAATACTTGAATACTTTTTCGCTTGCAAAGACAGGTATTCTTGGAGAAACAGGTAGCCGTACCTAACGAATACACCGGTATCGACTTGCCTCTTCTGAGGTAAATCCGATACCGGCGAATCCAACATGCTGTCTTGCATGATTTCATGGATTGAGCTTGTCGTTGGCTGAGGATTTTGCCTCCTTGTTAGTTCTTTGTGGTCTTATCCGAAACACCATTTTTCGGGTCTATCGTGTAAGTGATTGTATATTTGCTATGCCCATTGACGTATTTCTGAACGTCATCCTTTCCTGCGGCAAAGGCTGTGGTATCACCATAACTTATCGGCCCTGCTGTCTTAGTACCTTGCGCATTATAGGTAAAGACAGTCCATGTGAGAGAGTTGTCACTGAATTTATAGGATTTCTCGGTTAACTCCACGTTTGCCTTCAGCGCACGCTTGATGACTATAGTTCCATTGGCCGGCAAACTGGAATATTTGATTTGCTTGGACCATTTTGTAGAAGTGAGAGCCTCGGTTTGGGTGGCTCCGGCGGCATCGGTGTATTCAATGGTCATGTCGCAGATGGAAAGCTCAGCTTCTGTTGCCGTGTAGTACAAGTTGATGATTGCCGAAGTCGAAACCTCACTTTGTCCTTGGTTGTCTTTGTTGTCATCATCACTCTTGCTGCAACTTGCAAATCCTGCAAGAAGCACTGTCACCAAAGCGAGCATCAAGGCTCGAAAACTCATTCTTTTGTAATTCATAAGCTAATAAATTTAATTGTTATTTATTAATGTATAAAACGTTCCAGCAAATGCGATATCTGGAACTGCTTACAAAGGTAGTACTTCCCACCGAGACTCTCGACAATGGCATCTTCCGCATATTCACATAGTGTTCCCGATTATTCATTTTCTTCCCAAATCTTCACATCTTTGCCCAAATATTACCAAAAAGGCTGAATATTCCTTGTAATTCAGACAAAATCTGTATTTTTGTATCGCTTTTACAATACCTCAATGATTATAATAATGATAAAGAAATGTTTATGCTTGGGTCTCTTTGGATGGTGGACCATGGTCGCACTCGCTGTGAATTCTGCATTGCCAGAAAGTATGGTGACAGAAGACAAGGTGTACGAATATACCTTTTCCGACACACCGTTGGCTGAACAAATCATGGCAGAGCTGCGCAGACAGAGCAAGCAATCTACCTATGAGTTGGACATCACGGAGGGTGACCTTTATTATAACACGGGGCGCTTCATCATGGCGACACGTCTCTATAAAAACGCACTTGCTGCCAAGGCTGTAAGACGAGACGCACCAAAAAACATGAAACTGCTGCACCGCTTGATTTCATGCTACGACGGACTGTATGACGAGGAGCGGAAGGCTGAGACCGTGAAGCTCCTCATGAGTAAGGCAAAGCAAGCGGGCGACAGGGGAATGGAGTCGATAGCTATGTTCTATCTTGGCAAGAGCCTCCACGAGCAAGGCGCAAAGGAACGCGGCTACGCCTATATGCTGCATGCCTTGGACATGATGGAGAAGTCAAATTACGACCGCAAGTACGACAACCTACGTGCCGACTGTAACGACCTGCTTATCTGCTACGAGCGCGACAAACGATACGAGGATGCTCTCCAGGTGCTTGCGAAGTTGAGCAAATACTTGGATGCGAAGGTTCCCGGCGAGGCAGAGATGGAAGGTCTCTACGAACAAGAAAGATGCAAATGGCTTGCCCATCGTGCTGTGGTTTGCTCCAAGTTAGGACAAAGGAAAGAGGCGGCCGAGGCTTATCAAGATTTCACGAAGATGGGACGCATCAACCGCCGGTATGCCTACTTGATCGTACCTTATCTCTTCGACTTGCATCGCTATGGAGAAATCGTGGAGATGTGCAAACAACGAGAAAAGGAGATGGAGGACAAGGGTGACACCGTCAACCTATATATGTCTTCCACACTGAAATTTTACGGCATGGCATATCGCGGACTGGGGCAATACGCCAAGGCGGCGAATTATTTCGAGCGACTGAGTGTCTTGCGAGACAGTCTACGCATCAGAGAACAGCGCAGTTCCTCACAGGAGTTGTCCATGGTCTATGATGTTCAGGAAAAGGAAGCACTGATTGTTCATCAGCGATGGGGATTCATCGTTGTTGTCTGCTTCTTGGTAGCTTTGATTATCATAGGAAGCGTGTTGGCATACAACAACTACACCATCAGAAAGAAAAACATCTCCTTGGTCGCCAATGTGAAAGAGGCGATGAGATACAAGGAGGAGTTGGAGAGGCAAAACCGCAGCACACTATCCGAGAACATCGACTTGGTAGATGATGACAACCGAGACTTGATGCTATTCAAGCAGATCAAGGGAAAAATCATCGACCAAAAGTTCTTCCTCGACAACACATTCTCCCGCAAGACGCTCATGGACGAGTTCAACATCCCAGCCAACAAGTTTGCTGGTTTGTTCCGTCAGTTCACGGGCAAGACCTTCAGCGAGTACATCAACGACCTGCGCATTGAGTATGTGGCAGAACTGTTGCTCTCGGGCAAGTATGCTAACGTGGAGGAGCTATTGAAAGACTGCACCTTCATCTCCTCCACCTCGCTCTATCGCCTCTTCACAAAGAAGTACGGCATAACACCGCAGAAGTTCCTTAGGAATGCGAGACTCTGCTAAAGAATAAATTCACGCACGCCCATCGTTGTTGTCACATATTTTTGCCATATTTGTGACAAAATTTATTAAACAAGAGCCTTCACTGCCGCTGCCAACTGCCCCAATGCTTGTTCCAAGACACTCTTGGGCGCAGCCACATTCAGGCGCATGAAGCCCTCGCCTCCGATGCCGAACATCTCACCATCGTTGAGGGCGAGATGTGCCTTGTCGATGAAGAGGTCGAGCAGTGCATCGTGAGAGAGATGCAGGTCACGGCAGTTGAGCCATACCAAGAATGATGCCTGCGGGCGCAATGGACGAATACCGGGGATATGCTCGCGGCAGTAACGCTCCACAAAGAGGATGTTGTCCTCTATATAAGAAAGCATCTCACGGCGCCACTCCTCACCATGGCGGAAAGCAGCGATGGTGGCAATGGGCGCAAAGAGCGTCGGCTCGTCCAGTTCGTTGGCTGTAAGCCATGAATAGAATTTCTGGCGCAGTTCTCTATTGGGAACGATGGCATAGCTGCTGACGATGCCAGCGATATTGAATGTCTTGGAGGGAGCCTGGAAGGTGAT
This sequence comes from Firmicutes bacterium CAG:103, assembly GCA_963600865.1. Classification (GTDB taxonomy): domain Bacteria; phylum Bacteroidota; class Bacteroidia; order Bacteroidales; family Bacteroidaceae; genus Prevotella. The sequence continues at coordinate 6,688 of CAVCDC010000084.1, read as the reverse complement.
GCTGATGTCACGCGCCTTGTCAGAAACAGAGGCAAACGGAATGTGCTTATGCCCGAAGAGAGCCATGTCGGCATGTATCTCGTCGCTGACAACAAGCAGGTGGTGCTCATAGCAGAAGTCGGCAAGACGCACGAGAGTCTCACGACTCCAGGTAATACCACCAGGGTTGTGGGGATTACACAGAATGAGCACACGACACTTGTCGTCGCACACCTCAGCGAGGTTGTCAAAATCCATGTCGTAATAACCGTCTTCACGCAACTTCAGTGGATTGAATACCACCTCTCTTCCGTTCCCCTCAGGGGTGAGACGGAAAGGATGGTAGACAGGAGGTTGTATGATGACCTTCTCGTCGGACTTAGTAAAAACATTCACCACCAGTCCGATGCCCTTGACGATACCAGGGATAAACCGTATCCAACTTGCCTTGACATCCCACTGGTGATGACTCTTCACCCAGTCAATGATGGAAGGCACATAATCTGCCGGTTCCATGGTATACCCGAAAAGCGAATGTTTGAGACGTTTCTTCAAGGCATCAGTGATGAATGCCGGTGTCTCAAAGTCCATGTCTGCCACCCACAGAGGAAGCAGGTCTTCCCTACCCCATCTTGGCAACAAGGCGCCATGCTTCAGGTCGTCACTCCCCGAACGGTCTATAATCTTATCAAAATCGTATGTCATATTTTCAACGGCGCAAGCCTTTTTTACCTTTTTACTTTTTTACCTTTCAACGGCGCAAGCCTTTTTTACCTTTTTACTCTTTTACCTTTTTACCTTTACTCCAGCGCCTGCTTGATATCCTCAAACAAGTCTTCGACATCCTCCAGTCCCACACTGATCCTTATCGTCGTGTCGAGCACATCCATGTCAGCGCGCTCACTGTCGCTGAACCCGCCGAAGATGGTGCTTGCAGGATGTATGGCAAGCGTACGGTTGTCAAACAGGTTCGTGGCACGGTGAATGAGTTTCAGGTTGTTGATAAACTGGAAGCAGGCGTCCTTGTCAGCAAGGTCTATGCAGACCATGGCCCCGGCAGTCTTACCAAACTGGCGCTGAGCCAAGGCATGATAGGGATTGTCCTCCAATCCCACATAGTTGACTTTCTTGATTTGCGGCAAGGTACAAAGCATCTTGGCGAGTTGCAAGGCATTGGAACTCTGCACCCTGTAGCGTGCATCGAGCGTCTCCAGTCCGATGGTCTGCATGTAAGCCACCTGGGGAGTCATATAAGCCCCGAAGTTGAAGAGTTGCTCACCATAAAGTCGCTTAGCAAACTCAGGAGCATACCCCGTACCATAGTCTATGACCACGCCGCCCAAGGAAGTAGCGCCACCGCTCACATACTTGCTGCTCGACACCACCTCGATGTCCACGCCCAAGTCCTTTGCCGAGAAATGGGTAAAGGGAATGACGGTAGTATCCGCCACCAACGGCACACCATGCTCATGGGCTACGGCAGAAAGAGCCGAGAGGTCGGCAACCTCCATCTGCGGATTGGTGATAATCTCAAGAAAGATGCAGCAGGTATTCTCGTCCACTGCTGCCTTCACTGCCTCTATGTCGGTGAGGTCACAGAGCCGAGCCTCCACTCCAAAACGTTTGAGAGAAGATGCCAAGAGAGCGTATGTGTTGCCAAAGAGATGGCGCGAGGTAACAATGTTCTTACCTTGTGCAGCAAGGGCAAGGATGGTATTGCTGATGGCCGCCATGCCCGAGTTGAAAGCCGTGGCTTTCTGTGCTCCTGTGAGAGCAGCCACACGGCGCTCGAAATTGGTAACGGTAGGGTTTTCCACCCTCGAATAGTCGGGTGCTGCTATCCTGTCTGTGAACGCATCTGCCATGGTCTTGGCATCGTCAAATTCATAAGCCAGCGTGTTGTAGACCGGCATACTGAGTGCATCATAGGCATCACGACGGGCGTAAGCCAAGTGAACGGCACGTGTTTGTTTCTTCATCTTATTTTATTTTTCTTTTATTTCTTCTTGTTCTTTTCCCTTGTAAATAAGGGGGTTCAAGGAAGGTAAAAGGGGATTTTGACTGCAAAATTACTAAAAAAATGCGATAATCGTACAGGATAAGTTTATATTTTCAAAATAAAATGGTCACTTTTGCGTTATTATAGAGATGAAACACAGAATATACATCATAACGCTATTGCTGGTGGCCACGATGCAGGCAGCAGCACAGAGTTTTACCCTACAGGGAAGGGTGACCGACCAAGACATGAACCCCATAGAACTCGCCACCGTGTCGGTGGTGAAGCAAGGCAAGGTGACATTCACTTCGCTCAAGGGCGAATTCTCCATGCAGCTCTCCTCTGCAGACAGCGTGGCAGTGAGGTTTTCCATGATAGGCTACAAGAGCAAGACACGCGTACTGCGCCGTCCACGCGGCAAGCAGACACTACAAGTGGTGCTCTATGCCGAGAGCAACACGATAGACGAGGTGCAGGTCACTGGCGAGAAGATACAGACGGGACAGACACAGGAACTGAAGACCGAGGATGCCAAATTAGCTCCTTCGGCAAATGGCAACGCTGTGGAAAGTCTCATACAGCAGCAAGCTGGTGTCAGCACGCACAACGAACTCTCCTCGCAGTACAATGTGCGTGGTGGTTCCTTCGACGAGAACTCTGTATATATAAATAATGTGGAGGTGTTCCGTCCGTTCCTTGTGCGCAGCGGACAACAGGAAGGTCTCTCTGTCATCAATCCCTATATGGTGGACAAGATAGGTTTCTCCACCGGCGGTTATGCCGCAAAATATGGGGACAAGATGAGTTCGGCGCTCGACATCACCTACAAGACGCTCCACCCCAAGGCTGGCAAGAAGTCGGTGGTAGAGGGTAGCGTGGCGGCAAGTCTGTTAGGCGCTGATGCCTACATAGGTATCGGTACCAAGAAACTGTCATGGCTCAACAGTGTGAGATACAAGACCACCTCTTACCTGCTCGGGTCATTAGAGACGAAGGGTGAATACAACCCCAACTACCTTGACTACCAGACCTACTTGAGCTATACGCCGAACAAACGCTGGAAGATAGACCTCATAGGCTACATCTCGGACAACCACTACAACTTCACGCCGAAAGACCGCGAGACAACATTCGGTACGGGAATGAGCGTGAAGAACTTCAAGGTGTATTTCGACGGACACGAGAACGACCGCTTCATCACATACTTCGGGACATTCGGCATCACCCGCAACTTCACTGACAAGACGAGCGTGTCGTTGCTCGGCAGTGCCTTCTATACCAAGGAACAGGAGAAGTACGACATACAGAGCCAATACTGGCTCAACCAAACCGAGAACACCACGAATCTCGCCGTAGGCACCTACTTTGAGCATGCACGCAACTACCTGTCGGCACGGGTGTTCAGCGCCAAACTGATGCTGAAGCACAAAGCCAAGAAACACGACATTGAGGCAGCGCTGACTCTCAAGAAAGAGCATATAGAGGAGAACTCCGTAGAGTACGAGATGCGCGACTCGGCGGGCTACAGCGTACCACACACTGGCGAAGACCTGTATCTCATCTATTCGCTCAAAGCTCGCAACACCCTTGACGCCACACGCACAGAGGCTTACATACAAGACACATACCGCTTTGCGAGCAAGGGAGAGCACACCCACTTCACCCTCAACTATGGTGTGCGACTGAGCCAATGGAGCTTCAACAAGGAGACCATCGTCAGCCCTCGCATCTCGTTGGGCATCATCCCTGCCTACAGCGAGAACACCACCTTCAGGATTGCCGCCGGTCTGTACTACCAGGCTCCGTTCTTCAAGGAACTGCGCGACACCTCTACCGTCAACGGCATCACGACGGCTACCCTCAACCAGAAGATAAAAAGTCAGCGAAGCATACACTTCATCGCTGGCTACGACTATCGTTTCCGCATGGGCAACCAGCGTTTCCGTTTCTCGGCAGAAGCCTACTACAAGGCGCTTGCCAACCTTGTCCCCTACTCCGTCAACAACGTCAAGGTGACATACTATGGTACCAACGAGGCAAGCGGACATGCTGCCGGTCTCGACCTGAAGCTCTATGGTGAATTCGTACCGGGAACAGACTCATGGGTAAGTCTCTCGGTGATGGACACGAAGATGAAACTCGGCGGCAGCAGCGTTCCCCTGCCCACTGACCAGAGATACGCAGTCAACCTGTTCTTCACCGACTATTTCCCGGGAAGCCAGCGCTGGCGCATGTCTCTCAAGTTGGCGTTCGCCGACGGACTACCCTTCTCGGCACCACACCACGAACTGGAGACCAACACCTTCCGTGCCACTGCCTACCGCCGCGCAGACATCGGTATGAGCTATCTGCTCTACGACAATATGAAGCGCACCAAGAAATCGTTCCTCAAGGACATCTGGCTCGGTGTGGACTGTCTCAACCTCTTCGGCATCAACAACGTAAACAGCTACTACTGGGTCACTGACGTGAGCAACAGACAGTATGCCGTGCCCAACTATCTTACGGGTAGACAGATCAACGGGCGCATACTCATAGAGTTCTGACACAGGGACCACCACACTTAAACAACAAATGGATTATACACTATACAAAAACTCGTTGGGGCTCGCCCTGACACTGATGCTCTTTTTCGCCATCTATTTCTTCGTAGCAAAGACACCCGACAAGCCCATCTTCGGCAACTACAAGCGTTCGCGCCGCCTGATGGGTGTGGCACTGCTCGTACTGGCAGCCAACTACTCCGTGCATCTCTTCGCCGGCTTGCGGTTCAAGAGTCAGGATGCTGCCATCCTGATGAACCTCTCCACCTATTTCCTCTCCTACTGGCTCTTTGCGTCGGCGATGGTCTCGTTGCTCAACCGTTTCTATATCTCCGAGACCATGGCGTGCTCCGAAAAGGGACCCAAGCTTTCCCAGCATGGCAAGGCTCGCTTGGAAATGATGGATTTTGTACTGAAGCAGAACAAGAGTCTCTCCGAGGATGCCGCCATGGTATTGCTCAACGGCGTGAGCCAGGCTGAGAGTCCCACCGATGTAACCAGCCATACCCAGTGGTCGGTGGTGTACAACCTCTCCCAGCGTAAGGCCACGATATGCGTGAACAGGGATTACAAAAATAAGTTCACGTTCCAATTGAAGTAAAAAAGTTCGCCCAGTACAAGATGGATTAGTCCGGCACGCCCTTTCTGAGCGTGCCAGAGCTTTTTGGGTCTACAGGGAAATATTTTGACTTTTCCTCGCAAAATATAATAACATTTGTAGCTTCACAAACATAATTCTTGAGAGGGTCAAGGGACAAAGGGTCAAGGGACAGGTGCCTTGACCCCATTTTTATTTGGTAAAGTCATTGGTGATATGCCCCAAGGTAGGGGAAAATGAACTGTTGACTGTTGATTTATTCCTAATCACCAAACTTTTGTGAATTTTCTAACCAAAACATTTGGTGGTTACAAATAAATATCTTATTTCTGCCAAAAAAACAACAACTATGGCAATAAATAAGGTGACATATTGGCTTGACATAGCTGCCTATGGGTGACATTGAGTCTAAACTGCTTGTGCAGCACTACATTTTTCATACTCATCGAATTTAGCGTTAAGTAATCTGAAATATTATTTATTTATGTAATTTCTTCCCCATTAAAATAGGGTATAATCAGTTGTTGTTGTGTCTGTTATGTCTTGTTTTGCTGGGGAAGGCTTTTGATTTTGGATTTTATATCTTTGCCAGCGATAAGAGCGTTGTTGTGCATATGTCTCTCTATGATTCAGATGCGCCATGAGGCATTCTGTAACTACAGTGCGCCTTATTTAACATTAAATATTTAACAAAAACACGAATGTCATGGTGGATATAAGTATTTTCAAGAACATGACCAGAGCAGGATGACTATAACCGGCTTTTCGAAAATCCTACCAGAAGACCATGGCTCTGGACGCTGAGGATGACGAATGAAGGGTGACGCGGTGACGGGGTGACACCCACTTTTCAAAAAAATTCCTCACGCAGGCGGGCGGGGAGAAAAATTTTTTGAACCTCCCCGCCCGTACGCAGGAGAGAAAAAGTTAGAAAACCAGTGTCACCCCGTCACCGCGTCACCCAGAACCAAGTAAGTTGCCTTCCTAACCAAGCCACTTAGCCATCGTAAACAAGTCACTTAGCCATCCTAAGCAAGTCATTTACCCTGTGTAACCAAGTCACTTTAACATCGAAAGCATGATGAATATCAGAAGTTATTCCAAGCAAGAGTTAGCTCTTCTCTATTTTCCGCAGTCGGCGCCGTCGAATGCGGAGATAGACATAATTCTTGGGGAGAGGAAAGAAAAAAAAAGATTTTCTTGCCTGTCCCAATTCTTTTTGCTAACTTTGCAATCGCATTGTGCAATATGGCGAAATAGCCTTATGCGATATTCCTATAAGAAACAAACAGAAAAAGAATAATATACATACAAGTATGAGCAAACAAACAGAAAAGATCAAGGAGCTGATCGCCAAGCGCGAGCAGGCTCGTCTGGGCGGTGGCGAGAAAGCCATCGAGAAGCAGCACCAGCGTGGTAAATATACAGCGCGCGAGCGCATCGAAATGTTGGTTGACGCTGGCAGTTTCGAGGAATACGATATGTTCAAGTTGCATCGTTGCACCAACTTCGGTATGGAGAAGAAGCAGTATCTCGGTGACGGTGTGGTAGCTGGTAGCGCCACAATCG
>CAVCDC010000083.1:0-12673 GCA_963600865.1 Firmicutes bacterium CAG:103 | reverse complement strand
AAAGCTACAAATGTTTTTGTGTCTAAACAAAAAAGCCAAGGTATTTTGCCCTGGCTTTTTGCTAATAATCTCTTACGAAAGTGATGGTATATTCTCTATTTTCTGATGAGTACTGGATCTATCATGACCAATACAGAACCTATAGCATTGTCTGCGATAGGATTCTTCTTATTAAATGAGTAGAGAAGCAAGGCATCGATGTACATTCCCTGCCAACTACCATTATCCTTGAAAGTAAGATACGTGGCAGGATCGTTGCCATTGTCTGCTATCTTGCCATAGCTGAACCCGCCATCGAAGCTCATGGCAGGATCCAATGTAACTGTACCTATATTTGGGTCTGCCTTGCTGTCTAATAAAGCTGTATACAAATATCTTTGATTCTTGATGCCGATATACTGACCTGGTTTGAAAGCTAAACTACCAGATGCTTCGTCGAAGAAGACAGGTATGGCAAGTTGCAAGTCGTTAATATTCAAACGATAGGTCGTTCCAGACAAGGTCAATTTGACATTGATAAAGCACCTTTGCTTGGTCTCATTGTCTGTATATACTAAGCTATAGTCTCCAGCAATGTCTTTGGCAAAATCAAACTGCTTAACGCAGATGGAGTCTTTATAGTCAGCGACATTCAGACGGACATAGCCTTCTCTTAGATGGCCTTCCGTGTTGGCATCCATCGTGACAGTCAATTTCTTGTTTTCTTTGCTGACATGCAACCAAGATGCCGAGGATGAAATATTAGGCTCGATATTATAGTTCATATCGTATGTTTGAGTACCCCCCTGGTCCCCACTTGTAATGACTTCATTACAGTCTACTTTGAATCGCATACCTTGTTGCAGCACGGTTGCCTTTATGCAGTCATTCTCCTTGTTGGAAATTGTGAGAATGGCAGAACGACCATTCAAGTTGCTGTTTTGAGTAGTAGTTACCCATATAACGTTGCCTTCAACCTTAACAGTACACCAACTGGCATTGCATTCTGCGTTGATAGGGGAGTCCGATTCCACTTCGATGCTACCTTCGCTTGCAGGGGCATCAAACAGGACATCGCTTTTGATGATCTTCATCCTTGACGTAGTAGCGTATGGATTGTCCATGTCGTTTGAACATGCTGATGGAATAATAGCCAACAACATTGTCCATATGATGATATATAGATATTTTTTCATGACTTCTATTTTACCTTTTTGATAAGTGAAACTAAATTCTTCATACCAAATTCTCCATTGATATACCAACTTTCATCTGTTACTTGACCTCCATTACCTCCTGTAGCATTGATTTTCCACAGAGCAAATGAATTGGTGATGAAATAACCATAGTCGTTGGTTACAAAATTGTAGATAGGACTCTCCTTGTCTTGGTTCCATTTCAATTTCATACCTGCTTCTGTTGCTGGTGTCACATTGTTGGTGTCCCAAGCTAAAAGCCAAGCTTGCATACCATCGATGCTTCCGATTCTTTGGCTGGTCATCTCTAAGGTTCCCAATGTGCGGTTGTATGCCAAGACAACATCAAATTTGTCATTGAGTCCCTTCATAAGGTATTGGTTGTTTTCTTTGTCTGCTACTAATTCTACGTCAATGTTTTTGCGTCCTTTATCGTATACCAATGTATAAGACCCAGCAAAGTCTCCAAATTTACAATAGTCGTCAGGTACCATTCCTTGAAGTTTGATGTCTGTTTTGCCATCGATGGACTGTCCTGTCAATTCATCGTTGTCCTCATTGTAAGCTAATTCTTGTACTTGAATTCCATTCAGACAGACTGGTTTATAGAAAGAGATGCCCTTGTCTGTATATAGATAGTGCTGCTCTTCATTGGTGTCATTGGTACCTTGGTCGAATGTGATTTGGCGATTGTTGAACTTGAGGCTGGCATGAACAGGTTTGCCGTTGACTTCTCCATTTATTTCCGTAGGTACAAAGCCTTCTTTCATGTTGATGACTTTGGCAATATATTCCTTTCCGGGCATTGTCAACTTACGCATCAACAATTCGTTTTGGGTCTTGATACCATGCACCTTGATCATATCGTAGCCCACACTGTCAATCGCAAATTCAAAGTCTCCATCAAAGGCTGATGGTAATTGAGAGGTTGGGGTCGTAAAATAGTGGATGATGGAGTTATAGCCATCAAAAGATAGGACGGCTCCGTTATTGCTTGTCATCTTGTAGGTAGATGCTTCCTCTTTGTCGCCTGAGATTTCACAACGGGCATTGACCGTTCCATTCTTGAATTGGAAGGCATAAGCATACCCGCCATATTTTTGGGTTTTTGATGGGAAGTAGTCAAAAGCCCAACCGTATTCTGAGTTTTGAAGAGTAGCGTCGGTTTTGTCCATGAGTTGTTGCAAGCGTGTTGCTGATGGCTCGTCAAAACAGTTGTCTTGTTCCTTGAGACATGACTGTAAGGTCATGGCAAGGATGGCTATCATTGTTATATGAAATATATTTCTCAGTTTCATACTATTCTATAGTTAAGTCAGTTAAGTTTACTTTTCCATTGATGACATCAGACTCTCTCCTGAGCAATCCGTCTCTCAGCTTGTCTATGTCGATACCCCAAGAAGAGTTCATGTAGCTGCGTATCACATTGAGCTTTGCCATAATCTTGTTTTTGCCATCTTGACCAGCTTCTTTCATCCAAGTGTTCCATTGGTCAGGAGTATTGGTTACATAAATAGATAGCATATCGGCAAAGTCTTCTGACTCGGAGTATTGTGCGTATGCCGAGATGAAGCCTCTACCGAGATAGCCAGTTTGGTAAACCTCGGAGCTCCACATTCCTGCAGCGTAGTCACTACCTGTTATCTTTTGGAATGATGCCGAATATGGCTTGGTTTGGTTCAGAATATGACAGAACTCATGATGGATGGTGTGGAAGTAGAGGTCGTTCATGCTTTCGGCACTACTTTTGTTTTGTGAAGTATAGTTGACACCAGAAAGCAAAATCTTTTTTCCCTTTTCAGCTTGTCCTGCTATCTTATCTCCGTTGGTCATGTACTCATAATCACCAATCAGATAAATCATTTTTGGAAAGTTGGAACGAGTGAAATTAGCTCCGGCTACTTCATCATAAGTTTCTAAGCATAGATATTTTACCAAGTGTGCCATGAGGATAGCCTCGTCGTACTTTACTGGTACTGTGGCATAGTTGGCATCACTCTCGTTGTTGCTATAGCGGTATACGAACTTAATGTTGTAGGCACTAACGTAGTTGACATCCAACCATCGGTCAAAGTCATTCTTGGGTGTCTCTTGTGGATTGATGATGCTTGTATTGCTCAAATCATCGTTTGAGCAAGATGTAAAGCAAGTCACCAATACCACCAAAGCACAAACTAACCTTTTTTTGATATCTAAATGTTTCATTTTGGATATTCCTTTTTCTAAAAGTTATAATTGCCTGTTGTCTTTATCTTGGGTTGGCTTCGAAGCCTGCGTCTCTGACTTTAAGAGGAATTTGCACGACTCTTCGAGGGTCATTTTCCTTGAGTATGTCTACTTTTTTCGTAGGTACTCCATTGGCATTCATCACGCGACGAATAATCTCCATGCCATATCTATTGACATCATACCAGCGCATGCCCTGCTCTAAAGTCTCGATGCGTCGAAATCCCAATACGCATTGTAGCATGCATTCTTGGGTGCTACCTTCTTCGTCAAAGTCAAAGGATGGGTGTAAATGCTTCTTGATGGTCGAATTAATTCCTTGTGGGTCTTCGGCATCTACCTCATAGCAATATTTCACAGAATTGTAGAATGTAGTGATGTTGTCTGGAGTCAATGTTTTTTTGCTGTTGACAAAGTTTTGCATCCATGTCGTTAAGTCATTTGCTGCTTTGTCGTATTCTCTCAGCATCACGTATGCTTCGGCTCTGTTGAGAAGACATTCGTCAGCACTAAAAGCTACGTTGATGGTGCGTCGATAACCAATTTTGGCTACAGGATCAGCATACTCAAACAGGGCTGGCAACTTCCAAAATACTGTCTTGTTGACATTTGCTTGATTTACAGACTGCATGGGCATAAAGAGCTTTGCTGTTCCCCAAATATTGTTGGCGTTACCATCTTCGTAGGCTGCCAAGTAAGAGCCATGACTGTAACGAGCATATTCAGAAGAGATGTTGTTGAAGATGTATCCCGTGTTGGATATGCTGGTCATCAGAAGTAAGTTACAGTTAATGTCGGCATTCACAAATTCATTGGTGATGGCTTGATAGGATGTTTGTGACATCTTTGCCATACCAGCCCAGTCTCTGAGTAGGGTGGCTGGTTGGTTACCGATACACAGATTGGCATACTTTACAGCCTCGTCCCATTTCTGATAGTATAGATAGAATCGGCAGGCGAAGGCATAGGCGGCTTGTGTATTGAAATGATACTTTGGCACGGTGAGGTGAGAGTCGCCCATGATAGGCAATGCTTCCAAGATGTCACGTTCTATTTTCTGGTAGTCTTCTGCTACTGTTCCACGTTGGTACTTTGGGGCAAGAGTAGTCTCTGGTTCCTCATTGTATGGCAAGCCAAGGTCTGTGGCAGCAGTCTTTGTATTGTAACTCTTGCAGAAAACATTGATGAGTGTGAAGTAACCATAGGCGCGGCATAACAATGCTTCTGCTTTGATTTCTTTCATGCTGGTCGTGTTGGCTCCTCCCATTTCCTCAATACTCTTGAGAGCTTGATTGGCAGCAGCGATAGCGGCAAATTGGTTGTCCCAGAAACTTTCTGGACTTTCGTTATTTTCCTCATCCGCATTCTCCCAATGGTAAACATGGTCATAGAACCTATCGGTGTAAGGGTTGTTCTCACCATAGTCATCTACATTGTCGCTCATCAGTTCATTGATGAGGCAGGGAGATACGGAAGAGTAGGCTGTAGTGACAAGTGCCTTGACATCATCTTCCTTATTGATAGTGGCACGATTGTCTGGCATCTCATCGAGAAAATTATCACAAGATGTCAACAGGGCAATGCCTGACATGAGAAGAAGGGTCTTATATAGTTTCATCTTAGATTCCTAATTTTAATGTTAATGTAAACTGCTTTGCCATTGGTACAGCAACACCACCAGCATTGGTAAATTCTGGGTCTTGTCCGTTGAGCTTTTTGTCTGCGTAGAGTAAGAACAGGTTGGTGGCCTGTAGCTTGAGCGACATATTGCTTAAAGATAAGTGCGATACCCAGTTCTTTGGGAACTCATAGTTGAGTGAAACTTCCTTCAGACGTATGAAATCACCCTTGGCGATGCGCTCTGTGCTATAGTTGTAGGCACTGTAAGCATAACCTAAGTTTGGATTGTTGGTGTTTTGTTGACGGCTGGCGATGACTGGGATTGTTGTTTTCTTTTCATCTCCAGGTACAGTCCAACGGTTGGCAAACTCCTTTGGCAAAGCTGAAAGGTCGTTATAACTGTTGGAAAATACAGGGTCGAGTCGTACCACATTTCCAAAACTATAGGTCACAAAGAGATTTAAGGTAAACCCTTTGTACCTCAAGACATTGCCCAAACTACCTACGTCTGTAGGGTCGGCACTGCCCGAATATTTCAAAAACTTGAGCTTCTCTGGATTGGTCTCCTGAAAGAAGATGTCGCTCACGCTTACATTTCCATCTTGGTCAAGGAAAGTCGGAAGACCTTCGCTGTTGAGTCCCATAAATGGTATGGAGAAGATGCTACGTACTGGGTAGCCTTCCAAGGCGAAGCCTGAGCCTGTGACAAGGTTGAAGATGTTCTTGAAAGAGTTGAGCTTTGTCACCTCGTTATGGGTGTGGCTATAGATGAAATTGGTGGTCCATGTGAAGTGCTGGGTCTTGATGTTGGTGGTCGTCAAACTAATCTCTACACCGTTTGACTTCATGGATGCGATGTTTCCATATTTATCTACTTGCCCACCAATACCTTGTGTGCTCAGTTGGCCTATCAAGTCATAGTTGTTGCGCTTATACCAATCCAAGGCAAAGTTGATTCGGTTGTTGAGGAAGCCTGCTTCGAAACCAAGGTTTAGTTCATGTTTTTTCTCATAAGTCAATTCTGAGTTTGCCAAACTTGATATTTGAAGGGCGGTCTCTTGTAAACTGGCAGATGGTCGCCATGTGTTCATGCTCTTGATGATGGCGAAGGTATTGCTTACTGAAGGACGGTCGGCTGTCAATGAATAAGATGCCTTAAGAGTCAAGTGGCTTAATACCGTCTCCCAGTTCTTAAACCAATTCTCTTCGTGTACGTTCCATGCTCCTGATACGTTCCATGTAGGCAGCCATCTTGAATTTCGACTCTTGCCCAGTCCATTGGTTCCCTCATATCGGTAAGTACCATTGATAGTGTATCTTCCCTTATAAGAATAGGTTGCATTGGCGAAGAAAGCTGCGCTTCTCACACGGTTGTTGCTTAAGGTGAAGTACTGGCTGTTCTCCTCTGCACCTTTCTTGAATACTTGATAAGCATAATTGGCAATCTCACCCTTACTATATTGCATGCCCCAACCACGGAACCAACTGCTATGTCTATTCATGGAGTTAGTCTCCATTCCTCCGTAAAAGTTGAAAATGTGGTCATTGTGGAATACATCGTTGTAGCTGACAGTGGCACGCATATCCCAACCAAACATATTATGGTCTGTACGTTCATAAATACCACCGTTAGGCAATACCGAGATAGGTAGCGCATAGACATTGTCTGGGTCTGTGTATAGGTACTTGTTGTTGTCGATGATAGTTGATGTACCCATAGCCCTGTAAGCGAGTGCTTGGTTACTGTCGTCAAGGATGTTGTGCTCTTGGCTGGTAGCCGAATATTTGGCGGCGGCAAGTAGGGAGAGCTCTACCTTAGTGATAGGCTTGTAATTTAAACGTCCTTGTACACGGATATTGGTCACTGCCAAGTCCATGTAGTTGTTGTTCAGCTCTTGAAAGATATTGAATGGGGCATACTGACGGGTGTAGTACTCGTCAGGATCCAATGTACGTGAGGTGTTGAGGGCGTATGAATAAGGATTGATGTCAAAAGAGCGACTTACCTCGCCTGTCACTGGGTTGCTTTCTTGGCTTAAAGTACCTGGCGCCTTCTGCTTACGAAAGGCAGCATTACCAATCATATTGAAATTCAAGCGCTTGTTGATGTTGAATGTTGAATTGAGATTGGCGGTGTAACGTTCTACCTTACTCTGTGGAGTCCATCCTGGGTCAAACATCGCACTGATGGAAGCGTAATGTTGCGCTTTTTCGCTTCCTGAGGAAATGCTGACACTGTGGTTATGTTGGATGCTGTTTTGGAATAATAGGTCAAACCAATTTGTATTGCGATACTCTGCTTGGCGCAAATAGTTGGTGATGGCTTCTGTGGTATTAGGCAATCCGAATTGTCCAAAAGTAGCGTCGTATTGACCGATGAGTTGGTACATTTTGCCATATACACCACTTGTTGCTGCGGTTGCGGTCTCGGCATAGTTGAGATAACCTTTTTGTTCCAACTCTTGGTAAATGCCCATTTGGTCTTGCGAGTTCATGATGTTAAAGGTGGAGTAGCTCGGCTTCAAGCGCATCGTGTACTCGCCTGTATAACTAATATGTGCTTGTCCTGCCTTACCTTTTTTGGTCGTGATGACAATGACACCCGCCATGGCACGAGCGCCGTAGATGGAGGTGGCGCTACCATCTTTCAAAATCTGAAAACTCTCAATATCATCGGAGTTCAGTCCGGCGATGGCAGAGGAAAGCAAAGTTTCGGCATCTCCACTTGAGAGTTGGTCGGCACTGACATCAACCACATCTTCCATAATGACTCCATCCACAACCCAAAGAGGTTTGCTGCTACCATAGATGGAGGTGGCACCACGCACACGAATCTTAGGGGCTGTACCGAAGGTACCTGATACATTTTGTACAGAAACACCTGCTGCACGGCCTTCAAGAGAACGGCTGACGTCGGCAACTCCATTGAGCTTTGCCTCGTCGGCATTAATGCGGGTAGTGGAACCAGTAAACAATCGTTTGTCTACTTTCTGCATACCTGTAACAACAACTTCTTGGATTTGATGGTCATCTGGCTTGAGGGTAATCTGCATGTTTGGCTTGGCTGGCACAATTTGCTCTGACATTCCCACATAGCTGATCTTGAGTTGTTGACCTTCCTTGGCATCGATGGTAAACTCACCATCAATATTTGTTGTTGTTCCTGTCTTGCTGTTGAGAATAATAACTGAGGCTCCGATAACAGGCTCGCCATCCTCAGCAGAAACAATCTTACCTTGTATATGAGTTTGCCCCCATGCTCCCGTAGAGGAGAGCATGAGGCAAACTGAAATAGAGAAAATTTTGGATTTCTTCATTTATGAGTAATCAATTATTTTACAATCAACTTGGTAACCTTACCATTTTTCTTGACGATGTTGATACCTTTCTGCAACTGGTTCAACCGTATGCCGTTGGCATTGAAGAATTCTGTTTTGCCATTAGCTGTGTCCGCATCGGTATGGTTGATACCTGCTGCTTCACCAAGTGTCAAAGCCAAGTTTGATACTTTGAACCGATCACTACCTGCAGCCTTGGACTCTTTGCGTTGATAGAGGAATTTTATAGTATGGGTTCCTGTAGCAAAGATAAGGTCATTCTCGTCCAGTTGGATAGAGCTTGCGTCGGTATCTGCTCCGTTAAAATCTTTTATTTCTTTACCGTCAATGAATATTCTTGTGCCATCAGTGAATGTCTTATTTCCTGAAAATTCAAACCAAGTGTTGCTACTATTGTGACCCTCCCATGAGAGTGTTCCCTGCTTGCCTTCTGGAACTTCAAATGTAGCCTCTAACCAAGATTCGAGTTTCTTCTCACTATGTCCAACTCCATCAAGAGAACTCTTGGCAGAGTTGCCACTTATCTGGAACGGGAAGTCCATTGAGGTGTTGAAAGAAAAGTCGCCCTCTGTCACAATAGAAGAATAGTCAACAGGAATTTCCTCAATGGAAGCTTTGCAATTAAGGGTGATGATGTTGCCACCAGCCATAGTGAAAGAAACATTTTCGTCATAATCGAATGGATTTTCACCCTTGAATGTGATAGGAACGAGCAAGTAGTCTCCCGGAATGGCTTCCTCTTCTGGAATGGTAATGGAGAAGTGTTCTGAATTTTGCACGTTCATGATGTTTGCAGCCCACATACCTGAGTTTAATACCTTGACAGTCTTTGTGAGAGTAACAGGTTGCTTGTCAACATAGGTAGCTCCAAGGTCGATACTGTTCTCGCCAACGAGTGTGGCACCAAAGACCTGTTGGTCAAATGTATCAAGATAGAAGTCGTAGAGATAGGCTCTCAATGGGGTTTCGTAATTGGTAGCACCTTCTGTTTTTTCTGCTTGGTGATTCCAGTCAATTTGTTTACTATATTTGAAACTAAATGTATATTCTCCTTCTTTCAAGAGAATTGCATTGCTGATATCGTCATCAACGACAGTTCCGTTTGAAAAGTATAGGTCGTTATAGATTTCCTTG
This sequence comes from Firmicutes bacterium CAG:103, assembly GCA_963600865.1. Lineage (GTDB taxonomy): Bacteria > Bacteroidota > Bacteroidia > Bacteroidales > Bacteroidaceae > Prevotella. Next base: position 3,180 of record CAVCDC010000083.1, on the reverse strand, counting down.
TCATTTTGGTAAATATAAATAACATTAGGATCCATAGCAGAACAGATGCCCTTCCATGAGAAGATTCCTTGTTTGCCTTGTGGTATGTTGAATGCAACATTGAGGACAGACCAAGAGTTGTCACCGATGTTGGTACTTACTGCGACTGGTTTCCCTGTGATATCAGTTGAAATCTCAAAAGGGTATGTTGTATCATCTCCATCACTGAAGGTGAAGTCTCCATTCTTAACTATGGCGCTGAGGTTTTTGCTTGCCTTTACGTCTTCCGCCTTTACATTAACAACGACTTGGATGCCTTTGGCATCTGTGAAGATAACTTTACCTTGGCAAGTTCCTTCATTTTTTGGGGTGAAATACAATTCATATATATTGGTTCCGTTAGCTTCCAGCTTCAGGTCATCATCAATATCCTTTTGGGTATCAGAATCATAACGCTTGAGTGACAAACCGTCACCTTCTGTACTGATGGTATATGTGATGTCTTCAGAAAGAAGGTTGCTTAATAGCAGCTCACTTTTAAGTTGTGAGCCAACTTTGTTGTTGCCCTTAAAAGTGATGTCGTTAGGATAAGCTTTTATATTATCTTTAGCATTTACTTTTTGGATTGTCACGTTGGTTAAGTATTCCACATAGCCTCCAGTAGGCTTCTTTGTGAAATTACTGTAAATAAGACCTCCGAAACTATTTTCAGCTGTAAGTGTTTGTAAATCATCACTTACACTAAATACTAATTGGTCTTTAGACTCTTTGATATAGTTGTCGTTACTATCTTTTGTGCCATCAAATTCACCTGTGCTCAAAAGTATGGACAAATCTCCACCATAAGCATAACCACTTGCGATTTTCGTGTAGTTTTCTATTTCTGGGCTTGCCGAATTGTATCTTGGGCTATTGATGGTAATTGTTTTCTTGGCAGCATCATATTTACCTTCCACTGCATAAGTTTGGAAGTTTGTGTATGCACTTTGCATCTTGACAAGTCCCTTGATGACAATCTTGTCCCCGTCAAAATTAATGGTGACAGGATAGCTGCGTTTTTCAACATGATTGATGTTGAATCCCCAGCCCAAATCATAATCTTGGTAACTTTCGGCGGTAAGCCAATAACTTTGTTCTTCTGCCTTGCACATTCCGCCCATGGCGAAGATGGCAATCATTACGAGTAGAATCTTTCTCATGTTACTCAAATTTTAAATGTTGATAAATTCAGAAAATTGCGCTGCAAAAGTATAATAATCTGGTTAAAAACACAAAAAATGAGTGATAGTTTGCGTGCGAAATCATGATTCCGTACACAAACTGTTATGTTTTATGCGATTTTTCTTGCAATTTATTGCTTTCCTCTTGCAATTCGTAAGTATTCGCCAGGTGTCAGTCCTGTGAATTTTCGGAATGCAGAATTGAATGTAGAACGGCTTTTAAAGCCTACGCTCATACTCACAGCCTCAATGGTGAGGTTGCCATAATGCTCTACATCATTGATGCGCTGACAAGCTTCCTTGATTCTGCATTCATTGATAAAGGCGGAAAAGTTGCATAGGCAAAGTTCATTGATGACTTGTGACACATATTTGCTCTTAGAGTGTACCAAGGTGGCGAGTTGCTCTTGTGTGAAGTCAAGGTCGAAGATTTTTGGATTGTTCTCCATCACTTCACGAATATCATTGAGCAGTTGTTGCTTTTGTTCATCGGTGAGGTTGCTGTTCTTGTATTTTTCAGCTTTGCTTTTATCTTCCTTGTTATCTTCCTTTACTGGTGCATTGTCGTTTTTCTGCTGGTTTTCTTCCCGCAGCTTGGCAATTGTCTGTTCCATGAGTTGGCGACGCTTTCGTTCTTCCTTTTCTCTCCTAAGAATTTCCACATTATTATTATATAGTTTGAGGTTGCGTTTAGCTAAAAGCTTGTTCTTTTTATATACAGTGACTAAAAACGTGGCGATGAGAAGTGTGAGACCGAGGGCGAAGAATAGGGTATAGGTAATGGCACGACGTTTTTCGGCTTCGTGGGCAATTTGCTCATCTACTTTCTTCATTTCGGCAAGAAAACGAACCTCGTTGACACTTGCTACTTGTTGATAGTTAAGTAACGTATCTTTGATGCTGAAGTACTCTGTCCTCCATTTGCTTTCTTGGCCTTTGTCGCCCAAGGTGCCATAGTATTGGAAGAGATATTTGTAAACTTCCAGTTTAAGGTCTTTCATGTCTACTTTTTGCGCAATCTCAAGATTCTCCTGAAGTGCTTGGATGGCAGCTTTTAGGTTGCCAGAAGCAGCATATGCCTTTGCCAGATTGTTGGTGGCGACTACATGATACCTAAGATTGGTGTATTCATTGGGTAAGATGTCTCTTTGTGCCTTGAAAGTATTGACGGCTTCTGAGTATTTACCTTGGTAGAGCTGGTTCAGTCCTTTGTATAGCAGAATATCGTAGTCTATGCGTTTGTCTTTATTGTTTTCTTTGTTTGCTTCTACATATTGCTGGAACGTGGAAGCCATCGTATTGATTTTTCCTAATTCGTAGGAGATGGTAAGTAGGTTGCTGAAAGCCATGTTGGCGATGCCCATCTGCTTGGTTTTCAAGGCTTGCTGGAAGGATTTGTGGAAGTATTGCAAGGCAAGGTCATATTGTTTGGTATCTTCTCCTTGTTCTGCGAGAGTTTGGTACATGCAGCCGAAATTCAAGTCTATCCTGGCTTGTTCTTTGCCCTTGGTTTCTTCGTTGATATCCTGGGCGCGTGTCAGTGCTTCCATGGACTTGGCGTGATCAAAGTAAAGGAAGAAAAATGTGTACCATTTGCCGATAAAAGCTACACAACATTGCTGTTTCTCCTTGTCGCTCATCTGTTTGTTATAACGATTGGCGACGATGGAGAAACATACCAAGGCACTGTCAGGTTTTACTTGTATCTCACTATATTGGTGTCCTTTTTCCAATAAAACATTGGAAGGAAGCCCCATCCATTGTTTATAATAGTTGGGTTGCATGGCTGCAAATGTTGCAATACTGATAAATGCCACGAAAAAGAGTGCGAAGTATCTGTGAACCATAAATTTGCTACTTTACTTTTGTGGACGTTAAAACATTGGATTTTTATGATTAATATGTATCTTACTCTATGAATCCAAATAGCCAGAGAGGAATTTTTGCTCCAAAGCCAGTCTCTATGTCATCTAATGCAAGA